>PUOW01000425.1 GCA_003552185.1 Spirochaetaceae bacterium | reverse complement strand
GCCCGTTGCCGAAACCAAACAGAAAGAGCCCGGCCGCCAGCACCGCAAATGAAGGCGCGAGGATCGGAAACGCCACGAGCGCCGGAAACACGATCCCCGCGGCGGCGGTGACGCGCCGACTCCCCCACCGCGCAACCAGCACACCGGCACTCGGCATGCCGAGTAACGATCCGGCCCCGATACCGAGCAACGCAAGCCCCAGCGCCCCCGGGCCGAGGCCAAGTCGGGTTTGCACAAGCGGGATATGAGGCACCCAGACACCGAGCGCTGCGCCGTTCACGAAAAACACCGCCAGGACCGCGGCTCGGGCCCGGCGCGGAGGGCGGTGATCTTGGGGCGTGCTTTCGGGGTTCTGCTCCATTGCGCGGTAGTATAGCCGCGGCGTTCGGCGAATCTCAACAGGCTGTAGCAAGGCCGTGGTGAGACCGAGCGAAAGATATACCGGTGCCCCGATTTGCCGGCGATCCGGCAACAGATGGGTGCGGCCCGTACTGGCCGAGCACCGGCTGCGCCCGGTATAATCCTGGTTCGAAGCTTCTGGGGCCGCGTGCCGCGCGATCGGTTGGTGGATCACCGGTACGCCGCGCGCGGGAGGTGGGCGGCGTGACGACCTTTTCGGCAATTAGTTCTCGGTTACTCCTGATTTGTCTTGTCTTGAGCCTGCTCGTTTTGGTGCCGCCGGTGTTGCCGGGCGTGGAGTCGGCCGTGGAGCCGGCCGTGGAGCCGGGCGCTGCGGCTCGTTCCGCAGATCGCGGCGCTGCCGGCGAACGCCCACGCGTAGGGGTGGCGCTGGCCGGCGGCAGCGCGCTCGGGTTCGCGCATGTCGGTGTGCTGCGCGAGCTCGAACGAATCGGCATTCCGATCGATTACGTGGCCGGCACCAGTATGGGTGCGGTGGTGGGTGGGCTGTACGCGATCGGGTACTCGCCCGACGAGCTCGAGCAGATCATCTCCGAGACCAACTGGACCGAACTCTTTCGCGACGAGGTGCCGCGCACCGCGTTGGAATACCGCGAGCGTCACACCGCGATCGCGTACTTCGCGGAGCTCGCGTTCGGGCGTGACGGCGTTGCGTTCTCTCCCGGGCTCATGAGCGGACAGCGCATCTATCGCCTCCTGGCGGAGCTCGCGTATCCGTATACCGATACCGAGCCGTTCGATACCTACCCACGACCATTTCGTGCGGTCGCGACCGACCTCGTCACCGGTGCGGAAGTGATCCTTGACCGTGGCTCCCTGGCCGACGCGATCCGGGCCTCGATCGCGATATCCGGAATCTTCACTCCGCTTGAGCTCGACGGACGGCCGCTGGTCGACGGAGGTGCGGTCAACAACCTGCCGGTGGAGGTGGTCCGTCGCATGGGGGCCGATATCGTAATAGCGGTCGATTTGACGCGCCCCGAGATGACCGCCGCCGAGCTATCGAATCCGCTCGCGGTGATCGACCAAACGATCAGCGTGATGATCGAGCAGAACAAACTGCAACAGCGAGAGCTCGCCGACCTCATTATCGAGCCGGATTTGCGAGGGTTTTCCTCGGTCAGCTTTCGTGAGGGCGGTGCTCTGATACGTCGCGGCGAGCAGGCCGTTCGCGAACAGCGCGACGAGTTGGCCGAGCTGGCCGCAGTTATGGGCCCGCGGAGCGATATCCTCCACCGGCCCACCGGCCGCGACGCGGTGCAGATACGCTCGGTCCGGCTCGAGAACGCCGAAACCGGTGACGAGGAGCGGGTGCGGCGCGAGCTCGCGATAGAGCCCGGTGCGAGGGTTGCGCTCGAGAGTATTCATGCCGCGGTCGACCGAGTGCACCAAACCGGCCGGTACGAGATGCTACGGTACCGACTCGAGCCGACCGGAGCGGGCGAGCACCGCTTAGTTCTGACGCCGCAGTACGCGCCCCAGGCGCGAAACACTCTGCGCTTCGGGCTCTCGTTCGAGTCGCGCTTCGATGATCTCCGCGACGATCTGTTTCATCTCAACCTGAATCTCACGATGCGTGACCTCACCGGCCCCGGTTCGTACTGGATCACCGATCTACGGTTCGTGAACTCGCGTTTGCTTCGCTCGGAGTATATACAGCCGATCGTCCGTCCGCTGTTTCTGGCGCCGGCGTTCTCGGTGCGCGACAACTGGATTGTGTTCTACGACGACGGGTTCGATGCGATCGAGGAGTACCGAACCCGCGGCGCGTCAGGCCGAATTAGGCTCGGTGCGGAGCTGTTCCGTACCGCGGAGCTGTACGCCGGGCTGGGCGCAGACTGGGTCGAGACCGAGCGAGTGTTCTCGAACCGGCCTACCGGCTTCGATGAGTTCGAGGGTGGGATCGTCTCGATGATCGCGGGCCTCGAGACCGACAGCCTCGACCGTTTTCCTTTTCCAGGTTCCGGTGCACTCTCTCGTCTCGAGTACGAACGGTCGGAGCCGCTGCTTGGAAGCCGGCTCGAGTACTCGCGGGTGCGCCTCGATCACCGCAGATACCTTTCCCCGGCCGACCGCCACACCTTCGGAGTTCACCTGCTCGGCGGCAGTTCGTTCTCGGATACTCTGGAAGCGCATAACTCGTTTATGCTCGGCGGCCGTGAGCAGTTCACCGGGTATTACCGAAACGCCGATTGGGGCAACCAGCTTGCGGTGCTGGGGTTGGAGTATCGCTACCGCGTCCCGGCGTTCGAGCGTCCGCTGCGCCGCGCGGTGTATCTTCGGTTCCGTGGGAATCTCGGCAACGTCTGGACCCGGCCGCTCGAAGACCTGATCGACGCCGCGACGCGCGGCGAGGCCGAGTTGCGATACGGCGGAGGTATCGGCCTCGGGTTCGACACGTGGCTCGGCGCGTTCAACGCCGATCTCGGACTCGGCGATCACGGCCGGGCGGTATTCTATCTCTCGATCGGGCGCCATTTTTAGATAATTTCGTACCCAATTATTGACAGATCGCCGTTTATCCATTAAAAGTTAGGAGAGCCTAAACAAATACGGTGAGCGTAAGAGCGTGAGTGATAGGATGGAACAGAGATCTCGAGCCGTCTCGGCCGGCGCAGGTATCCGGCGCTCACCGGCGGCATACCTCGCTCGCATCGTGCGCATTGTGCTGATGCTGCCGATTGCGCTGCTGTGGTTTCTGCATCACGGAAGGTCGGCGAGGCAGTGTGCGCTATCGGCGCTTGAGAGCCGACCGGCCGGAAGCGGCGGCGATTCGTCGGGTATCGGTAGGGCCGGTGCCGGCGCGACCCCTGCGACCGCTGCGCCGGCCTACGGCGCGACGCAGCACGGCTTTCGGGGTGGCTCGGGCGGAGGCTGCGGGTTTTGCCCGATCGCTCCGTTCTGTAGGGGCTCGGGAGATAGAGGATCGGGAGAACAAGAATGAAGATCATCTCGCATACCGTGGCCGCACTCGAGCGCGCGGCCGCCGAACGGCCGTGGTTCTTTCATCTATATGCATACCCGTACCGGCGGCTGGTGGCCCGCGAGTTGGATCTGGCCGGCGTAAGCTCTGCCGACACGGTGTTGAATATCGGGTGCGGCTCGCTGCCGTTCACCGCGGTACTCGCGGCGCACCTGAGCGGTGCGCGCGTGATTGCGGTGGACTGCGACCCACAAGCGGTGCGAAACGCGCGCGCGGTAGTTGCGCGGCTCGGGCTCTCGAAGCGTATCGAGGTCGTTCTCGCGGATGCCGCCTCGGATCGCTTACCGGCGGCCGAGGTTGCGCTCGTCGCGTTACAGGCCGGGCCGAAGCCGGAAATCCAACGCAACCTTGCGCGATCGTTGCGTCGGGCCGAAGCGGCCGGCGCCGGCGAAACGCGCGCGGTGTTCAGGCTTCCGCGGCGCGGTCTGGAGGCCGAGTACGGCACGCTTGCCGATGCCGGGCCGCAGCGCACGGGTGAACTGAGCGCGGGTCGAGCGAGTATGCGTCGAGCCGGCGCGGGTGGAGCGGGTGCGGGTGGAACGGTTGCAGGCGGTCCCGCCGGCCTCGTAGCGGTCGCTCGGCACCGCATGCCGACGTTCGACCGCTCTGAGCTGCGCTATATCGAGTGCTCGAGGAGTGTCGCGTGAAGGCGACGGCGCGCAGTTTAGGCCGCAGGTTAGCCGGCGGCACACTAGCGCTCGGAGCGGTGGGCTTGATCGCGTCCTTCGCGCTTCCCGCCGAGACCTTTACAACGCTACCGAGTCGCCTCGCGGCGCTGCCGTGGTACGCGGTGCTTCTGCTCCTCCTGATGCAGAGCGCCTCGCTTGCGCTTCTCGTTACACAATGGACCGCGCTGCTCGGCTCGAGCGACTCCGACGCGCGAGTATCATGGTGCGCGGTGCTGCCGCGTTATTTGGCCGGCAATTTCGTCGAGGCCGTAACGCCCTCCGCCAAGCTCGGCGGCGAGGCTGCCCGCTTAACCCTGTTTGCCCGAGGCTTCGGGGTCAAGACCTCAACGATCGGTATCTTGGCTGCGGTGCACGCCGCCTGCATGCTGGCGGGGCTCGCGGTACTGTTGCCTCTTGCCGTCCGGCTCGGAGCCGTCGGTTATCTGCAACAGCTCGGCGGGCCGGCGCCGGCGGACTCGGCTGTTCGCTGGATACCGTTGCTCGCTGTACCGCCGGCGGCGATCGCGCTGCTTCGGCATGCCGCACGCCGGATGCGCGTGGCGTCGCCGGCAGTTGCGTTCGGTGTGGCGGCGCTTGCGGTCGTGATCTGGGCCCTCTATCCGGTCAAGGTGGCGCTCGCGGCCGAGTTTCTGGGGGTAACGGTGTCGTTCGGCGTAGTGGTTACCGCCACCTTCGGCGCTTACCTTGTGGGGCTGCTGCCGATTACACCGGGAGGACTCGGCGGATACGAGGCCGGAATGGTAGCGGTGTTCGTCTCTGCAGGGGTCTCACCGGCCGATGCGGCCGCGGTAACGGTACTCGCGCGGGCAGTGAGTTTTTGGTGGCCGCTTGCGCTCTCGGCCCTCGCTGCGGTGGGGCTACTGGGTAGAACGGCGGGCGGTTCGGCGGTCGGAAACCGGTTCGGCACACGGGCCGGCGACAGTAGGCATGCCGAGATCGCCTCGGCGAGTAGGGAGGTTGCATGAGGTTCGATCCGGTGACCGGTGAGCGCCCGACGGCGACAGCCCGAGGCAAGACCGGGTGGGGCGAAGACGCCCTGGTCGGAGCGGTGCAACTCTGCGAGCGCCTCGCGGCGCGCAGTCCGCAGTTCGCGCGACTGTACGCGCGGGCGTTCTATCGCACTATGGTGGACCGAGAGTATCAACTCGCCGAGCTGAAGCCCGGCGACCGCGTAGCGCAGATCGGATGCGGTCCGTTTCCGATGACCGCGCTTCAGCTTGCCGCACGTGGTTGTCATGTAACCGCGATCGACTGCGACGGAGCGGCGCTGAACGCGGCCGCCGACGCGGTCTCGGCGCTGCGAGCCGGCCACGAAGCAGCCGAACACGGCGAGGCAAGCGACGACGGCGCGCCCGAGCGCGGAAGCGTTACGCTTGTGCAGGCGCACGCCGAGGAACTGCAGTATGAAGGCTACGAGGCGGTGATCGTAGCGTTACATGTGGCACCGAAACTGGCGGTGCTGCGGCGTGTGCTCGAGACCGCCGATCTCGGGACGCGGCTGCTGTACCGAAACCCGCGTTCCGTGTTGCGCGGTGCGTATCAGCGCGTGACACCGGGCGCGATGGGGTTGTCACAAACCGGTATAATAGCGAAGCTACCCGGGAACAAGGAGCTGGTGATGCTGAGGAAACCTGTGAGGCTTTCGAAAGACGGCGAGGTTGCGGCGGCGCGATGCGCGGAGTGCGCGCTCTGCGATCTCGCGCCGCGTGAACTCGGTACCATCGCGTATGCGCCCGATCTCCCGGCGCTGGCGGCACTGGGTGTGCGTCCGGGCAAAACCTGCAGCCTGGTTGCGGCGCACCCTTGGGGCGGCCCGGTGATCTGCTCGGTCGGCGGGCGACAGGTTGCGCTCGAGCGCTCGATCGCCGCGGATATCGGTATCCTGCCGTTGGGGTGTGTGGCGGAGTGCTCGGGCGCGAACGGCGATTCGAGTCAGGGCTGAGTGAGTGCAATGTCATAACCCTCCGCGAGTTACTCGTGACGGTGCCGCTCAGGTCTTGCTGATCGGGCCGCCGAACGTCGGAAAAAGCGTTGTATTCAACCGGCTCACCGGGCTCGGGGTGTCGGTTGCCAACTACGCCGGCACCACGGTTGATTACGCGCGTGGTGTGGGCCGGTTTCACGAGTTCGATATCTCGCTCACCGACCTTCCCGGAACCTATACCTTGTCGGCCACCAACGAAGCCGAGCAGGTTGCCACCGAGATGCTCAATAGCGACGCCGACCTCGTGATCGTGGTGGCGGACGCGCTGCATCTCGAGAGCAGCATCTACCTAGTGCTGCAGGTGCTCGCGGTCGAGAAACCAACCGTCGTAGTGCTCAATCGAATGGACGTCGCGGCGGCTAAGGGCAAGCAGATCGATGTGCCACAGCTTTCGCGCCGCCTCGGCGTACGCGTGGTGCCCACTGTCGCGGTGCGGGGCGAAGGATTCGAGGAGCTCGAACAGGTTGCGGCCGAGGCCTTGCGAGCGCCCAGATACCCCAAAGCTTTTGAACACGATCTTTGGCGGGAGGCCGAAGGCATAGCGGCCGCGGTAGAGCTCTACGGCGCCGCCGGTAGCGAGCCGGAAACGGATTCGCCCGCCGCCGACGGGGCACACTCGCCGGAGCACCTCCGGGCGGAGGTGGAACGACGGGGCCGGCGGCCCGTGTCGATTGGCTCTCGGCACCGCTTGAGCGGCGGGCGGGGAGCGGTGCGTCGTTTGTTTCCACGGTTTGACTCAGAGTCGCTGGTTCGTCCTTGGCCCGGGATCTTGGTGGCGTTCGGTGTTCTCTTCCTTTCGTTCGGCGTGATTGTTGGGCTCGGCATGGGGCTACGGCAGTTTGCGTTACTACCCCTCGCGCGCGGGTATCTGTTTCCGTGGATCTCGAGCGTAGTGATAAGCGCCTCGGAGCCCGGTGTGCTTCGAAACATCCTGATCGGCGAGTATGGGATTCTGATCAAAGGCATCGAGTGGCCGTTTACGCTTGTGTTGCCGTACGTGTTGTCGTTCTACATCGCGATGAGCTTACTCGAAGACTCGGGGTACTTGCCGCGCTTCGCGGTGCTGCTCGACGGCGCGTTCTCCCGAATAGGGTTGCGCGGTTCACACAGTATCTCGTTGCTGCTCGGTTACGGCTGTGCGATTCCAGGCATCCTCTCTACGCGCGCGATGGGTTCTCGTAAGCAGCGCATCATAGTCGCTACGCTGATCTCGTTGGCGGTGCCTTGTATTTCTCAGACCGGTGCGTTGTTCGCATTGCTCGCCGAGGCCTCGATCTGGTTGGTCCCGGCCTTGTTCGGGCTTTCGTTCGCGGTCATGATTCCTGCCGGAATCGTGATGGATCGAATGCTGCCGGGGGAGCGCTCGCAGCTGGTGTTCGAGATGCCGGAACTCTTGGTTCCGCAGGCGCGTGTGATGCTGCAGAAGGTTCTCGGTCGCCTGAAACACTATCTGCTCGACGGCGCGGCGCCGATGGTGGTCGCGGTGGGGGTGGCGGCCGTGCTCTATGAAACGGGGTTGCTTGCGCGCCTCGGTGTGGCGCTCTCTCCGCTGGTAACCGGCTGGTTAAGACTTCCTGAAGCCGCGGCTGCGCCGCTGTTGCTGGGGGTGGTGCGGCGTGAGCTCACGGTGCTGCCGCTACTCGAGATGGAGCTCACTACGCTACAGATGTTCGTGGGTGCTACCGTCGGTCTGTTTTACGTGCCGTGCATCGCGGTCGTCGCCACCTTGAGCCGCGAGTTCGGCCTGCGAGCCGGTCTCGCGCTGCTGGTACTCACAACCTCAACCGCGTTCTTGATCGGAGGGGCGTTCGCTCAACTCGGTGCGTTGTGGTAACGCAGCCCGCCTCTATAGTACGGTAATCGCCGAGTACGGTAATCGCCGAGCGCCGCCTGCGCGCGGTATGGAGGCAGGATGCAGATCGCGTACGCGAGTTTCCGATTACTTTTTGGGGTGGTGCTGCTCGTGTTGGGCGCTTCGGGGCTCGTCTCCGGCGCCGCGGCTTTGGCGCGCCGCTTCCGGGTCTCTGAGATCACGATCGGGTTGACCGTGGTTGCGCTCGGAACCTCGGCCCCGGAACTCGCAGTGAACCTAACCGCGGCCTTCGTTTCCGCCGGCGAGCTGGTACTCGGCAACGTCATCGGGAGCAACGTCTTCAACACCTTGGCAGTCGTCGGCGCGGCGGCGCTCGTTCGGCCGCTTGTGATCGGGATTCGAACGCGGCGACTCGAGCTGCCGTACGCGGCAGCAATTGCGCTGTTGTTGCCGGTGTTGATTCAAAGCGGTATTCCGATGATCAGTCCGGCGGGAACGCTCTCGCGACCGGACGGCGCGATACTGCTTGGGGTCGGAGCCGTGTTCGGTTTGTATGTCTTTGGCCCGTTTCGTGCCGCGAAGGCGCCGGGGGAGGACACAGCCGAGGCCGGCGAGACGCCCGGCCGTAATCTCGGTGCGGCGAGCGCGCTGCTCCTGACGCTGCTCGGGGCAGCGATCTTGATGGGGAGCGGCCGGCTCATCGTGGATTCCGCGGTAGAGATCGCCGAAGCGCTCGAAGTTGCGACACGGATCATTGCGCTAACGGTGGTCGCGATCGGAACCTCGCTCCCGGAGCTGGCCACCGCAGTCGTTGCGGCGGGGCGCGGCAATACCGACCTTGCGGTCGGAAACGTAATCGGCTCGAACGTCATCAACGTGGTGTTCGTGCTCGGGGTCTCGGCAGTGGTTGCTCCCATAACTGCTCCCGGCGCGGTCGCGCTCGAGCTCGTTACCCATCTTCTGGCGGTCGGGGCGGTCCTTGCGTGCGTGTACCTGGGGCCGGGTCGCCGTATCTCACGAACCGAAGGCGCGGCTCTGCTTCTGGGCTATCTTGTGTACCTCGCCCTTGTCCTGCGTTCTTGATACGCGAGGTTCGGCCGGCGGCGTCGTGCGTGGCCCCCGGGCCGGCGCCTGGCCGGCGCCTGACGTCGCCGGGGGCG
>PUOW01000128.1 GCA_003552185.1 Spirochaetaceae bacterium | reverse complement strand
TCGTTCGCGATCTCGGTTGCGGTACCGCGCGCTACCACGCGTCGATACGCCTCGAGCGCGATCGCGGTGTCTTGCACCCCAACCCCGGTGAGATCGCAGATCGTGATCTGCTCCTCGGAGCTACGCCCGCCGTGGTCACTAAGCGCCAACTCACCGAGCTGAACAATCGGGGACTGCTCATCGAGCACGCCGGCGGCTTTGGCCGACCGCAGCTCGCCTAAACGAAACCCCTGCGACAAAAGGTCGCTCACGCAGATATCGGCTTGAGCAAAACACTGTGCTTCGAGCTCCTGCTTCTCCTCGGTATCGGAGCCCATCGCGGTAATATGCAGTCCCGGATGCAACCAGTCCGCCTTGATGATCGGCTCTCGCGACGGCGTGGTGGTGACCACTACACTACTGCGGCGAACCAACTCCTCAACGGTATCGACGCGGCGCAACTCCAGGCCCAACTCGGCGCTCATCTCCGTGATATACGCTTCCACCTCTCCGTCCGAGGCCGCACTGTAGACCAACACCGTCTCGAGACGGCGAACCAAACTCAGAGCGCGCACCTGAAAGCGCGCTTGCGTGCCGGAACCCACGACACCCACCACCTGCGTGCTTTGCGGGGCAAGGTAGCGCGCGGCCACCGCACCGGCCGCACCGGTTCGTACCTGCGTTAGGTAGCCGTTATCAAGCAAGACTGCTTCCGGGAAGCCGGTCTTTGTGCTCACAAGCAGCATAAGACCGCTCGCGCTCGGCAACCCCAACTGCTTGTTGTTGAAGAATCCTGAAGCTACTTTGATCGCAAAGAAATCGAGCCCGGGTATGTATGCGGTCTTGACATCGACCTCGCCGTGCTGCTCCGGCACCGGCACCATCAGGATCGGCGGAACAGTTGCGTTGCCACGCTGAAGCTCGGCGAACGCATTCTCTACCTGCGCCACCGTGTCGTTATCAAGCACCACACATTCCTTAAGCGCTCGTTCGGTTGCAATATACATAACGATCCTCCCTCCGTATTCGACTTAGCTGGTTGCCGAGGCTTCATAGCCGTCGCTGCGCCGAGCACCGGCATCTATCCACCGTCTGCCCAGGCGACCAAGCGCAGACGCCCCGCCGCCCAAGCGCCCGGGGCGTCCGCCCGCGAGCACCGGCCGCCCGCTGCCCGCAGCCCGCAGCCCGCGGTCAACGGACGGTATGCGAGCCGACGGTATCTGGGCCGGTCGTAGGCCACAGGGGCGCCCGGGGTTGCGCGCCCCGGTTTGGGCGCCCGGGGCGGGGGCGGCCGGCGCCGCTGCGTTACTCGACCGCGCTGCGGTAGATCGCTCGGATCGCGTCTTTGTACTGCGATTGAGGTACCACAAAGACTGCGCTGTACGGCGAGTAGCCCTGCACCATAAACAGGACGCTGATGCCGGCGGCACCGAGCGCGCCGAACACACGCGCGCCGAGCCCCACGCTGCTCGAGATTGCGCCGCCCACGATGCCGACGAGCGCCACCTCGGTCTCGAGGTCTATCGAGTCGGGGGCGAGCTCTTTGCGAACATCGCTCGCGACGTGCTCGGCGACCGGGTCGAGCTCGGCGGCGGATGTTACGAACGCCATCGAGTCGCTGCCGGAGGCGCTTTGAAACACCCCAACGCCGTAGCGTTCGAGGATGCGGTCGAGGCGGGCGAGGAACGATCGGTCCTTGTTGAGCAGCACCTTCTCTACCCGTGCGAGGCGGTACTGCTCACGTCCCGCGATCCCGGTGATCTCGCCGCGGTCGGTCTCTACCGAGGTTACGATCTTGGTGCCGGGATGGTCGGGCTCGTTGGTGTTTCGGATCACGATCGGGAGCCCCACCTCGGAGCATGGGAAGATCGCCTCCTCGTGAAACACCGCCGCTCCGAGATACGCCAGCTCGCGCAACTCGCGGTAGCTGATCTCGCTGATCGGGGCGGGGTTCTCCACGATGCGTGGGTCGGTCATCAAGAGACCCGAGACGTCGGTCCAGTTTTCGTACAGCTCGGCCCCAATCCCGCGAGCAACAAGGGCTCCGGTGATATCCGACCCGCCGCGCGAGAACAGTTGGATCTGCCCGTCGGCGTAGGCGCCGTAAAAGCCCGGTACGATGCGAAGCCCCTCGCCGCCCTTGAGGCGCGCGGCCACTTGGCGGTAGGTGCGTTCGGTGTCGACGGTTTGAGCGTCACGAAACGCCACGAGCTCCGCCGCATCCACAAACTCGGCATTGAGGTACGACGCAATCAGCTGAGCGCCGAGGTACTCACCGCGCGACACCACGTAGTCTTTGCTCCCGCCGTTTCGAATGGTGTGCTCCACCTCGTCGAGCACCTTGCCGACGTCGGACGCAACGCCGAGCTCATCGGCGATCTCGAGATAGCGCGTGCGTACGTGCTCAAAGATCGGGGCGATGTCCTCGCCGCTCGAGGCCTTGGCATGGCAGCCGATCAGCATATCGGTGATCTTTTCGTCGGCCTTGCTGCGCTTGCCGGGCGCCGAAAGCACCGCCACCGTACGCTGCGGGTCGGACCGGAGAATCTCGGCAACTTTGCGAATCTGAGCGGCGTCGGCGACTGAGCTTCCGCCGAACTTTGCGACAACTGTGTTCATAAGGTTCTCCTTCGGGCTGCGACCGGAAACGTGTGCCACGATAAACCGAGATCAGCGATTGGTCAATCAAGAGCCGTGATGAAGCCTTGTAGATCGTCGGATGCTTCGGCGCTGTAATCCCACAGCTCGTGGTCCTCAACTGCAGCGAACTCGCCGAAGGTGGTCGAGAGATCGCTGTTGATATCCCGGCTGTGGCGCACGTGCGTCGTTTGGTAGAACGAGAGGCGCTTGTCCTTGTACACCCCCATCTCGATGAGTTTGCGCGCGCTTTGCCTCAGGAGCTTGAGCTTGCCGAGAAGGTCTTCGTCGGAATCCACGCTCCAGACGCCGAGAACAATCGGCTGCGAAGGCTCATTGACGTCGCCGATGAACTCGCCACGGACAAGCTCGTCGCGCTGCTTGTGCAGGTACGGCACGAAATCGAGGTGTTCGGCAAGCTTGCGGTCGGTTGCGAAGAACCGGCCTGAGTGTGGGTCGAGCGTGAAGATGATGACGTTCTCGAGCGCCTGCCCGTAGCTCTTGAACAGCGCACCGCGGTACCGAGAGAGGTCTACCGCCCGCCTGAGCCGACGGAAGCGCGTCTTGATCTCGACTGCGGTTTCCATCAGCCGGCTGTTCAGCTGCGGGTGGTCGGAGCGCAGCGCCTCGACCTCGCGCCTGAGCGAGTCGGGGTCGAGTCTACCCATCAAAAACGCGAGTACCGACCGAAAGATCGTTCGAACATTGTGATACTTGCCGAACTGCAGGATTACGTCGTAGAGGTAGAGCTGAAACTTACGAAGCTGCCAGATATACGCGATCACCGAGGTACGGCCGGACTCGGCGGTAAGCTTTGTACCGTCTCCAAGGGTCTTGAGCTCGTGGAAGCGCTGCTCGAGCTTCAAAAACCACCGGTCCACCATGTCGCCGGCCTTTTGGAGGCGAATAGTCCAGACAGTTCCGGCGCCGCGCTCACTCTCGACCGTGATGTTCTCGACGCCGAAGGTTGAGTAGATCTGAACCGTCCCGAGCCCCTCGCCCTTGCGGCGTTCCTTAGTGGTGCTTCCGACAAACGCCGGGTACCCGTCACCGTCGCGCTCCAACAGTTCCGGAGGAATGCCTACGCCGTTGTCGCAGATCCGCAAGACCAAGAACGAGTCCTCGTCGCGCAGCTCTATCTCGATCACACCCTTGCGATCGGTCTCCGCCACCGCCTCGAGCGCGTTTGCGACAATGTTCACCAGCGCGCGACCGAAGTTCACGTAGTAGCCGAGCACGCTGGTGGACTCGGCGTCGAGGGTGAGCTTCACCGTTACCGGAACCGAGGAGGCCTCGATATACGGAATGATCCGCTCGAGGATAAGATCCTTCATGTTCACCGCGTGCGTACTGCTGACGGTGTCGCGGAACGCGTTCAGAATATTCACGAGGGTCGTGGTTTCGCGGTTGATGTCCTCGATGATCTTTCCGCAGTTGTCGATCGAGAGCATCTCAACCATGTGCGCGAGGAGGCGGATTGTCTTCTTGGCGTCGTGACGCGTTCGCCCGATCTCCTCGGTGAACAGCGCGCGCGACGGGGACGGAGAGCCGGCCTCGATCTTGATCTCACGCCCGCGCGCGAACATGTGGTAGTAGATCAGGTTGCGATACACCGTCGTCTTCCCGACCCTGAAGCCTTTGCGCTGAAAGAACTCCAAGGTGTCGGCTTGCTTTTCCCAGACGTAGAGGTATAGCATCGCCTCCGGCGGGATGCTCTGCGCCAAGTGCTCGATGAACAGGGTGCCGATACCGCGGCCGCGCCCAAACGGACTGGTGACGAGCTTGTAGATGTGATAGTTGTGCTTCTCGGTGTCGGAGTACACCAGCACGAACCCGAGAATCTCGCCCTCTTCTACCCACACGAAGCTGTGCTCGTAGTCTTTCTCGATTGCGCTGTCCTTCACGTACGGCGACGGAATCACGAAGGTGTCGATATGCAATAGGGGATTGCGCTCAACACGCTTCTCGAGTTCCGGCGTAAGCGGCCGGATCGCGGTGATATGGGTGCTCTGCTCGCTCATACCTTCGAGTGTACTAGTAATTGCCAAAAGCTGGGATGCCCCCTTATACTTCTCGTCCACAGTGGATGAATAATCACGCTCGGAGTAACGACGATGCTGCACAAGAACCCCGCGTTCGAGACACAGGAGTACCGCCGCCGGCTGGACCTCGTGAAGGAGCGTATGGAGGCAGCCGGGATCGAGGTGCTGCTCACGGTAGACCCGGCCAACATGAACTACCTCACCGGCTACGACGGCTGGTCGTTTTACGTGCACCAAGGGGTGATCGTAATCCACGACCAACACGACCCAATTTGGTTCGGCCGTGAACAGGACTCCAACGGCGCCCGAATCACGACCTTCATGCCGAACGAGCGCGTGTACGGATACCCCGACACCTACGTGCAGGCCACCCAGACGCACACCATGGTGTATGTCTCGGAGTTACTCGAGGAACTCGGCGTCGCCGAGCGTCCGCTCGGGGTTGAGCTCGACAACTTCTATTTCTCGGCGCGGATGCTGCGCGAGTTGCAACGCTGCCTGCCGAACACCTCGATACTCGACGCCACCGCGCTCGTGAACTGGGTCAAGACGGTCAAGAGTCCGATCGAGATCGCGTACATGCGGCAGGCCGCGCGCATCTGCGAGCGCGTTATGCAGACCGCGATAGACTCAATCGAGGTAGGCACCGCCGAGAAGGACGCCTGCGCCGAGGTTGTCGCGGCGCAGATCGCGGGCACCGAGCAGTTTGGGGGCGAGTCGCCGGCGATCTTCCCGATCATGCCGAGCGGCGAGCGCACCTCAACCGCACACCTCACCTTCGACCCGGATCGGCGTTACCAAGCGAACGATGTGGTGTTGCTGGAGTTATGCGGAGTGCGGCGCAGGTACCATGTGCCGTTGTCGCGAACCGTGTATCTTGGAGATGCGCCCGACGATCTCAAGCGCACCGCCGATACCGTCGTCGCCGGGCTGCAGCGCACGCTCGAGTTCATCGGCCCCGGTGTAACCGCCGAAGAAGTGGAGGCCACCTGGCGCGACTGCCTGCGTGGAACCGGGGTTGAGAAGCCGTCGCGCGTCGGCTACTCGTTTGGGTTGAGCTACGTGCCGGACTGGGGCGAACGCACCATCAGTCTGCGCCCCGGCGACAATACGGTGCTGGAGCCGGGCATGACGCTGCACTTCATGCCCGGCATATGGCTCGAGCGCTACGGTTTTGAGTGCAGCGAGCCGGTTCTGATAACCGAAGACGGTTGCGAGAAGTTCGTGGAGTTTCCACAACAGTTGTTCAGTAATGAACGCGATTCGTGATGACAGCAATTGACGACAGCAATTCGAGACAAAGGAGCGCAGTTATGAACCCGTTAGCGAAAGAATTGAACGAGACTCTCTCCGGCAGCGCGATGTATGAGCTACTCGCGCCGTATGGCCGCCGGTTCTATTTCCCGAAAGGCATCATTACCCAGGCCGCTGAGGCCAAACAGCACGCCCACAAGTTCGACGCCACGGTAGGTCTCGCGGTGAAGAACGGTGAACCGCTTCACCTCGAGGAAATCGCCTCGCACTTTTCCGGCCTGTCGGCCGGCGAGCTGTTTTCCTACGCTCCCACACCGGGCGACCCCAAGCTTCGAGCCCGGTGGCAGCAGGAGATGATCAAGAAAAACCCGAAGCTCGAGGGTAAGCCCGTGTCGCAGCCGCTTGTGGTACCGGGGCTCACCGCCGGGATCTCGATCCTCTCGGACCTCTTTTTCGACACCGGCGACGAACTGGTGGTCCCCGATATGTTCTGGGGCAACTATCGGTTGATCTTCGAGGGGCGCAAGCAGTCGAGCTTGAAACGCTTCACCTTCTTTCACGGTGACGGGTTCAACCTCGACGCGATGGAGGCTGCGGTGCGCGAATCGGCGAAAGAACACCGCACCGCCGAGGGAGCCCCGAAGGCCGCAGTGGTGCTCAACTTCCCGAACAACCCCACCGGCTACTCCCCCACCAACGAGGAAGCGGTCGAGATCGCTCGACGGCTTACCGCGATAGCCGATGAGGGCGTGAAACTGCTCGTGATCTGCGACGACGCGTACTTCGGATTGTTCTACGAAGACGGCACGTACACACAGTCTCTGTTCGCCGACCTCGCCGACGCCCACCCCAACCTCGTTGCGGTCAAGGTAGACGGCGCCACCAAAGAGGACTTTGTGTGGGGCTTTCGCCTCGGCTTCGTGACCTTCGGCTGCGCGGGCTCAAGCCCGGAACAGTACCAGGCGATCGAGAAGAAACTCGGCGGAGCGGTGCGCGCCGCGGTCTCGAACTCGAGCCGTCCGGCGCAGAGTCTGCTGTTAAAGGCGCTCGAGACCCCCGGCTACGCCGAAGAGAAGCAGGCGGCGTTCGAACTGCTGCGCGATCGCTACCACGCGGTGCGTCGTATGCTCGAGCAGCACAGCCTTCCGAACGGTGTTCGGGCGCTGCCGTTTAACTCCGGATACTTCATGGCGTTCGAGCTGGAAAACGGCGGCGCCGAGAACCTTCGACGCAAGCTTCTGCATGAACAGGGAATAGGAACGATCTCGATCGAGGACCGCTATCTTCGGGTGGCGTTCTCGGGCGTCGACTTCGAGCATATCGAAGAACTCTACCGCGCGATCTTTCAGGCGATGCACGACTCGGCCTGACCCGGCCGGTCTCGCTCGCGCGCGCGATCCGCGCAGAGCTGTCTGCACACAGCTGCTGTCCGCGCAGAGGCACCCGGCGAGGCCCGGGCCGCGAGAGTTCGCGGCCCGGCCGGTGCCGGGCTCATCAACCGGGCAACCGGGCAGCCGATTAACCGATTAGCCGAGTAATAGTCTTCGTAGCGCTAGTACCCGAGGTCTATCATCGCGTCCGCGACTTTCTTGAAGCCGGCGATGTTGGCACCTCGTGCGTAGTTCACGAAGCCGTCTTGCTGCTTGCCTTCCTGCAGGCAGTTTGCGTGGATGCGCTGCATGATGTTGTGCAGTTTCTCCTCTACCTCTTCGAAGGTCCAGGAAAGCATCATCGCGTTCTGCGTCATCTCGAGCCCCGAGACCGCAACGCCGCCGGCGTTCGCCGCCTTACCGGGCGCAAACAACACACCGGCCTCGCGGAACGCGGTTATCGCCTCGGGCGTGCAGCCCATGTTGGATGCCTCGATCACGTACTTCGTACCGTTCTTGATAAGCTGCTTGGCGTCGTTTTCGTCGAGCTCGTTCTGAATGGCGCACGGGATCGCGATATCGGCGTTTACCTCCCAGGGGCGCTTTTTGGCGAAGAACTCGGCGCCGAACTTCGCCGCGTACGGCTCAACCACGTCGTTGTTGGAGGCACGGAGTTCCACCATGTACTGAAACTTCTCCTCGGTGTTGATGCCGTCCTTGTCGTAGATGTAACCATCGGGGCCGGAAAGCGTGACGACCTTTGCACCGAGCTGAGTAGCCTTCATCGCGGCGCCCCACGACACGTTGCCGAAGCCGGAGAGCGCGATCGTCTTGCCCTCGAGCCCATCGCCGGCCGCCTTGAGCATCTCATCGGCGAAGTACACCGCGCCGTAACCGGTAGCCTCGGGACGGGCAAGCGAGCCACCCCAGTTTCGCCCTTTCCCGGTCAGCACGCCGGTGTTCTCGTCGTGCAGACGTTTGTACTGTCCGTACATGAAGCCGATCTCGCGCGCCCCAACTCCGATGTCGCCGGCGGGCACGTCGGTGTGCGGCCCAATATATTTCTGCAGCTCAGTCATAAACGAACGGCAAAAGCGTTGGATCTCGTTCTCGCTCTTGCCTTTTGGGTTGAAATCGGCGCCGCCCTTGCCGCCGCCCATCGGCAGCGAGGTGAGACTGTTCTTGAAGGTCTGCTCAAATCCGAGGAACTTCAAGCCGCCGAGCGTTACGCTCGGATGGAAGCGAATACCGCCCTTATACGGGCCGAGGGCGTTGTTGAACTGCACCCGGTAGGCGCGATTCACCTCTACCTGCCCGTCGTCGTTCTCCCACTCCACCTTAAAGATGAACACGCGGTCGGGCTCGGTGATGCGGTCGAGGATGCGCGCATGCAGATAGCGGGGGTTCCGGTTTATGACGTCGATGATCGACTCGGAAACCTCGTGGACCGCCTGAATGAACTCCGGTTGCGCCGGATGACGCTGCTGCAGATCGTTCATGAACTGATCAAGTTTGTACATAGCGAAACACTCCTTGCGTATGTGGTACCCTGTATTCGAGGCCCGCGTACCGCGGGTGCCCTCCGAATGATTTATTATTTGAACTTTTGTTAATATAATAGAACACCTTGAATTCTCAGCCCGGTTTTCGAATTTGTCAAGCAGATTTGCGTGCGGATCTGTGGAGGTGTGGGCTCGCGGGGCTGCCGGCGCGCGGCTCCCGGGCCTGTGGGCGCGCGGCTCCCGGGCCTGTGGCCGCGTGGGCCTGTGGGCGCGTCGGCGCGTGGGCCTG
>PUOW01000260.1 GCA_003552185.1 Spirochaetaceae bacterium | reverse complement strand
GCCTCGTTGGGTACTATAGCGGCGGCTCCGCGAGCGTGCTCCGCCACAATCATCGAGAGCTCGTCGCGAAGCAACGCTTCGATATGCCGAGGGCAGGAAACAAAGAGGCGAAAGGTGCGCGGCGCCGCGCCCGCAGGCTGCAAGGAATGGCTCACTGCGCCTCGCTGAGCGCGCGGTAGACCGCGGTGATAATCGCGCGACTGCTACCGGTGGCGCCGCTGACGGTCTCAACGCGCGGCGTCTGCGCCTCCAGTATACGATCCGGGATCTCGGCCGCGTCGTAGCCGGGGCCCGAGTCCTGCCGCAGAATCTCGATCTGTTCTATTTGTCCCTCGCGCACCGTGACCTCGAGCTCCACCGTCACGAGAAAATCGCTAAATGAACCGTGGTACACCCCGTCCTCTATCTGTTCGAGATCTACCGCTCCCGCCTGCTTGTAGGCCGCTTCGAGGCGATTAGACATCACCATCATCCGTGCTCCAAACGTGGCCGCAAGCACCAGCAGGAACATCCCGACGCCGATGGCGACCCGCTTTCGCTGTGTCACTTCTGCACCTCCGAAATCCTCCCGTTTCCGACAGTCCGTCGGCTAACCGAAATTTAACGCCTTAGACACGCAATCCTAACCGCTTGATCGCTAGATTGTCGCAGCCAATACGGGCAGCATGCCCGAGTTCAGGAGGAAACGCAATGCAGTATTTCACGCAGTACGTAAAGAAGTCGGCAGGTCGCGCCGCGCTGGGCGCGATGCTCGCCTTAGTTGTTATCACACCCTCGGCGTTCGCCGGTGGAGCCGGAGAAGCCAATCCTGCGGCCGCGCCTGATGTGGCGCTCGAGGGCGCCGGTGCGAGCTTCCCCGCCCCGCTGATCACCGCGATGGCGGATGAGTATCGCGATGAAACCCAGGGGCGTGTCACGGTCAACTACCAGTCGATCGGTTCCGGCGGTGGCATCCGCCAGTTCGTCGAGCAGACGATCATGTTCGGCGCCACCGAGCGCTACCTCAGTGACGAGCAGATCTCCGAGATCGAGGCTGAAACCGGGGGAACGGCGTTCAACATGCCGATCACGCTCGGCTCGGTAGCCCCAACCTATAACCTGCCCGGAATCGATGCCGGTCTGGTGTTCACCGGCGAGGTGCTGGTAGACATGTACCGTGGTGAGATCCAAAACTGGGACGATCCGCGGATCGCCGAGCTGAATCCCGATCTGGATCTGCCGTCGCTTCCGGTACAGATCGTCCACCGCTCGGACGGCTCGGGTACCACCAACGTCTGGACCGACTACTTCTCAAAGATATCGGATTGGTGGGCCGAGGAAGTAGGGTTCGGCACCAGCGTCGACTGGCCTCGCGGCACCGGCGCCAACGGCAACGAGGGAGTCGCCGGCGTGGTGCAAACCACCCCGGGCGCGCTGGGGTATAACAGCCTGGTGTACGCGACGCTCAACGATATCCCGTACGGCGCGGTCATCAACAGCTCCGGCGAGACCATTCTTCCGGATCTTCCCACAACCTCCGCCGCCGCGAACATCGACCTTCCGGCCGACACGCGTGTCTCGATCACCGATACTCCGGCGGCCGACGGATACCCGATCGCGAGCTTCGCTTGGGTGATGATATACGAGCGCCTCGACGCAAACCCCGCGATCGAGAGTCGCACGCAGGCCGAAGAACTGGTTCGGTTTCTGTACTGGACGATAACCGAAGGACAGGAGCTGAGCGAACCGCTCGACTTCGCTCGCTTACCGGAAGCCGCGGTTGACCGAGCCACCGATATGCTCCGCAGCCTTACCTGGAACGGCGAGGCCTTAGGAGCCGAGGTGATTGATGCAATAGCGCGGCGGTGATCGTTCGATCAGCGCCGCGAGAAGATAGAGGGAAGGTTGGGCCGGACCGCGGGGAACGCTCTGCGCAGAACGGCCCGGCCTTCAGGTTTTGGAAACGATACAGAGGTTATGTCGAGATGAGTGCTGGAGACTACACGTACGGCTCGAACCGGTTCGTTCCGCACCCAATCTACCGTCGCTTCGGAGACCGGATCTTCGCCGCGGCCATCTTTCTGTTCGGGGTTGCGATAATTGCGCTTGCGGTGGGTATGGGAGTCGTGCTCTACACACAAGGAAGCGCGCCGATTACCAGGGACGGATTTTTCGGATTTCTGTTTGAAACGCGCTGGAACCCGGTCTCAGGGGTGCACGGCGCCTGGCCGTTTCTCCTCGGCACTCTCATTACCAGCACCGCCGCTCTCGCTCTCGCGTTCTTCCCTGCAGTTGGGGTCGGGATCTTCACTGCCGAGTATGCGCCTAAGCGTATCGCGGCAGTCATCAACTACCTTATAGACCTCCTCGCCGCGGTCCCGAGTGTGGTGATCGGCATCTGGGGGATCTTCGTGTTCGCTCCCTGGATGCGCGACACCTTCTATATACCGGTTTATCTCTGGGCGGTTGACTCAGCGCCGGCGCTTCTGCCGGTTCTGGGCGCCCCGGCAAGTTACAACATCATCACCGCTACCCTACTACTCGCGCTGATGATAACTCCATACACGGTGGGCCTCACGCGCGACGCGATCAAGCTCGTGCCGCGTGAGCAGCGCGACGCGGCCTGGGCGCTCGGAGCAACTCACTGGGAGGTCATGCGGCTTGGAATACTGCCGTACGCTCGGGGCGGGATCATCGCCGGGGCGATGCTTTCGCTAGCGCGTGCCCTTGGCGAGACGATGGTAGTCGCGATGCTGATCGGGAACTCCAATCGCCTGCCGTTCACGTTGTTTGGGCCGGCTTCCACGATGCCTTCGGTGATCGCAAACGAGTTTCGCGAGGCGGTCGAGACGATGCATCTCGCAAGCCTGATGGCGGTGGGGTTCTATTTGTTCCTACTTACGTTTGTGGTCAATCTGGCGGCCGCGTACATACAGCGCAAGCTCAATATCGGAGGACGAGTGCTATGACGCTACGCTTACGCTACATCCGCGATGCGGTGATGCGAGGCCTTCTCGCGTTGTCCGCGGTCGTTATCGTGCTACCGCTCGTGGTGATACTCGGCTATGTGGTCGTAAACGGCATCGGTGCGTTAAACTGGAGCTTTTTCACCGAGGAGCTCGGATCTCCGGCTCGAGCGATGCAAGGCCGGCCCACCGGGCTCGCGCACTCGATCGTCGGCACGGTGGTCATCGATCTTATGGCGCTCGCGTTCGCCGCACCGGTCGGCATCGCCGCCGGGATCATGCTGAGCGAGTACCCCGACAACCCGATCAACCCGCCGTTGCGGGTGCTCAACAGCACGCTCAACGGGATGCCGGCGGTTCTCATGGGGCTGCTCGCGTTCGCGTTGGTGGTTCGTCCGTTCGGGCGGTTCTCGGCGGTAGCCGGTTCGGTGGCGCTCGCGTTCGTGATGTTCCCGATCATCGCGCGCTCGGTGGAGAGCGTGTTGCGGACCACGCCGTGGTCGCTCCGAGAGGTGGGACTCGCGCTCGGGCTGCCCCGCTGGCGCGTGATCATCTCAACGGTGTTGCCGGCGGCCAAAACCGGCATTCTCACCGGAGTGTTGATCGCGTTCGCGCGCGCCGCGGGCGAGGCCGCTCCGCTGCTGTTCACATCGTTCGGGCAAAACTACATGAACCTCGATGTCGGGCGCGCGATGGATACGCTACCGCAGCGGCTCTATAGCCTCGCGATAAGCCCGTATCGTGAATGGCATGCAATGGGTTGGGCCGCTGCGATTGTACTGCTCGCGTTCGTGATGACCTGCTTCTTCGCGGCGCGGTTTCTTGCACACAAATTCAGCCCCGGTGCCGAAAGCTAAACCGGAAAACGAGGAGAAAACACTATGAGAAACGAATATCAAGCTGCAGCAACAACGGCTGAGCGCCATGCGGGACGTAATACACAGGCGGTGGACTGGAGCATCACCCGGACACACGCTCGGTTCGACCCCGACCTGCACGAAGAGACGATACGGATCGAGTCGCGGGAGCTCTCGGTGAAGTACGGCGACGTTGTGGGCGTCGAGGAAATCTCGCTCCCGATGTATACCAACACCGTGACCGCGCTGATCGGGCCTTCGGGCTGCGGGAAGACGACGTTCCTACGCGCGCTCAACCGCATGCACGACCTCATGCCGAGCGCTCGCGTAGGCGGAAGCGTGCTGCTCGACGGTGAAGACATCTACGCCCGGGGCATCGACCCGGTCACGATTCGCCGCAAGATCGGCATGGTGTTTCAGAAGCCTACGCCGTTTCCCACTATGTCGGTGTACGATAACGTTGTAGCCGGACTACGCCTCGTGGGGCTTCGAAACCGCAGCGTGCTCGACGAGGTAGCCGAGCGGTCGCTCACCCAGGCGGCGCTGTGGGATGAAGTGAAGGATCGCCTCAAGGCCCCGGCCTCGGCGCTCTCCGGTGGACAGCAGCAGCGGCTCTCGATCGCGCGCGCTCTTGCGGTTGAGCCCGAGGTGCTGCTGATGGACGAGCCGACGAGCTCACTCGATCCAAAGGCCACCGCCCGTATCGAGCAGCTGATCGGAGAGCTGAAGGAGGCCGTTACGATCGTGATCGTGACCCACAACATGCAACAAGCGGCTCGTGTCTCGGACTACACCGGGTTCTTCTTTCTGGGGCGCTTGATTGAGTTCGGTACTACCAACAAGATCTTCACCGGCCCTACCGAGCAGCGCACCGAGGACTACATCACCGGCCGCTTCGGCTAATGGAGACAGCGACAGACTGCGGACGTTGCGTTGTTACAAGTGCGACAGTTCCGTGATACTATAGTGGCGAGCGATGGAACAACAATACCGAATGGCGAAGCGCCTCGAGAGCCTATACGACGGCATGCTCCGCATGGGCTCGCTCGTAGAGGAAGCGCTCCGCAAGGCTTTGATAGCGCTCTCGAACTGGGACGAGGACCTTGCAGCCGAGGTCGTCAAAGAAGACGCGCGCATAGACGCAACCCAGATCGAGCTCGAGGACGAATGCACCGACTTGATCGCGACGATGCAGCCTGTCGGCAGCGACCTTCGTGAGATCGTGTGCTGCATCAAGACGCTCACCGATCTCGAGCGCATCGGCGACCATGCTCGGCATGTCGCGCGCTCGCTGACCAAGGCCGCCGGCCCTCACTACAGCACCATGTTGCCGCGCGTGCGTCGACTCGGAAACAAAGTGCTCGCGATGGTGCACGACTCACTTACCGCGCTGGTGGATCGTGACGCCGAAAAGGCGCGCGAGGTTGCGCACCGCGATACCGAGGTCGACGAAATGCACCGCGCCTTAACCGAGGACGCGCTCACGGTCATGAAGACCGAAGCACAGGGAATCGAGGCCGGTCAACAGATCATCCTGCTGAGCCGCTACCTTGAACGCATCGGCGATCATGTAACGAACATCTGCGAGTGGATCGTGTACGCTCGCAGCGGTACGCACGTGGAGTTCGACCGGTGAAGGCAACGGATTCCGTTTTGGTGGTCGACGATGAGGTCGATATTCTTGAACTCATCACCTACAACCTGTCTAAAGAAGGATTTGAGGTTATCGCGGTAGAGACCGGTGAGGCCGCGCTCGAGCATGCGCGGAGGAACGCCCCGGCCTTGATTGTGCTCGACCTCATGCTTCCCGGGCTCGACGGACTCACGGTGTGTAAACAGCTCAAGCGCGAGCCCGCCACGGCCGGCATTCCGATACTCATGCTGACCGCAAAGAGCGAAGACTCCGATGTGGTGGCCGGACTGGAACTCGGAGCCGACGACTACCTCACAAAGCCGTTTAGCCCACGGGTGCTGGTTGCGCGTATTCGAGCCGTCTTGCGACGTAGAGCCGAGCACGGCGCACCGAACGGGCACGCCGGCGCTCAGCGCATAGAAGCCGGGTCGATCGTTATCGACCGCAACCGCCACGAGGTGCTGTGCGGCGGGAACGAAGTAACGCTAAGCGCGACCGAGTTCGCGATTCTCTGGTTTCTCGCATCGCACCCGTCGTGGGTGTTCTCGCGCACGCAGATCATCGACGCAATTCGCGGCGAAGACTACGCCGTTACCGAGCGCGCCGTCGATGTGCAGATACTCGGCTTGCGACGCAAGCTCGGCGAGTACGGGCGGTACGTCGAGACCGTGCGCGGCGTCGGGTATCGTTTGAACCCCGACGACTAGGCACCGATTAAGATGGCAAAGACGCTTCGCAGGCAAGTACTCCCGATATACCTCACCATGGTTGCTCTCTCGGTGCTCGCGGCTACCGCCCTCGCGGTAAGCTCGCTGGTGATGCTCGCCGGATCAGCGCGGATCGCAGGGCTCCTTGCGGCGGGCGTGGTGGTGGCTGCCTCGGCATGGCTCGCGAGTCGCTGGGTTGTTACCCGCATATCGCGTCCGTTGCTCGATATGCGTGCCGCCGCGCGACGCTATGCCGACGGTGATCTCGAGTACCGTTTCTCGGTCTCGGAGCCCGAAGAGGTCAACGCGATCGCCGAAGCGCTCAACAGCATGGCGATTCAGCTCAAGGCACGAATCGGAACCATGAATCGACAGCGCGGAGAACTCGAGGCGATTCTCTCGAGCATGGTGGAGGGCGTGGTGGTACTCGACGCCGCGAGCAGGGTGCGTTCGGCCAACGCGGCTGCGGCTCGCCTCGCCGGCTGCAGCCCCTCCGAGGCAACCGGCCGCTCGCTGCTCGATGTGTTTCGCAGCACCGAGCTCGCGGCGGTGGCCGATGAAGCTGCGATCAAGGATGAGCCGGTGGAGCGAAGCGTGACGCTCTACCGTGACGAGCCGCGCATTATTCAAGTGCACGGCTCGACGCTGCGGTCAACCACCGACCCACGCCCCGGGACCTTGCTGGTGCTCCACGACATCACGCAGATCAAGCGCCTCGAAGATATTCGCAAAGACTTTGTCGCGAACGTGAGTCACGAGCTCAAGACGCCGGTAACCACAATCAAAGGGTTCATCGAGACCTTGCTCGACGGCTCCGAACACGATCCCGCCCAGGCGCAGCGCTTTCTCGAGATCGTGATGCAGAATGCCAACCGCCTCCACGCGATCATCGAGGACCTGCTTAGCCTGAGCCGACTCGAACAGTCGGAAGGCGAGATTCCACGAGACCGCACCGATCTGCGCTTTCTGATCCGTAGAGTTGCCGAGAACTGCGCCCGCGCCGCCGGCGAGAAAGGCATCACCGTCGAGCGTCGTTGCGAAGGTGAGTGCGAAGCCGAGGTGAGCGCGAGTCTTGTCGAACAGGCGCTGGTAAACTTGGTCGACAATGCGCTGAAGTACAGTGACCACGGCGCCGCGGTCACGATCGAGCTTCATGGTGACGCCGACCGGATCACGATCGCGGTTTCGGACAATGGGCCCGGAATCGTGCCGACAGCGGTTCCTCGAATCTTTGAGCGCTTCTACCGCGTAGACCGTGCCCGCAGCCGCGCGATGGGAGGAACCGGCCTCGGGCTCGCGATCGTGAAGCATATCGCGCTCGCCCACGGCGGTACCGTTCAGGTGGAAAGCACCGTCGGACTCGGAAGCACCTTTACGATCGTACTGCCGCGGAACGCGCCGCACCGTTCGCCACGCTCCTCATAAAAATCTAACATACTCATGGCATTCTCATACTCGTGGAAGACCAAAGGTATAGTTACCAAAAGATTCGAAGCGTATTAGAGAACTCACCGGCGATCAGGCTTACTCCTGAGAACCGCTACGTGGTGTTCAGCGACCTGCACATGGGAAACGGCAGCTGGATCGACGACTTCGTCACGAACTCCGAGATGTTCATGACGGTGCTCGATCATTACTATCTCCTGCGGGGCCACAACTTGGTTCTCAACGGCGACGTCGAGGAGCTGCAGCGCTTCACGCTCGGCGAGGTTCACAGACGCTGGGGCCAGATATACGCAGTGCTCGAGCGCTTCGCGGCCGAACGAAAGCTGTATCGCATCGTGGGGAATCACGACCATGAACTGCTGAACGACGGGGTCAGCGAGACCGGTGTCATGCCGCTCGAGGGTCTTCGTTTGCTACATCACGACAACACGCTCTTCATCTTCCATGGGCATCAGGCGCTGTGGCGCTACGACCGCTTCAACCGCTGGATCGGGTACCTATTGAAGTATGGGCTCAATCCGCTGAAGATCAGAAACCGCACCGTTGCCCACAACAGCCGCAAGCGCTTTCTCACCGAGAAACGCGTCTACGAGTTCTCGAGCGATTACGGCGTGCTCTCGATCATCGGGCACACGCACCGCCCGCTGTTCGAGTCGATGTCGAAGATCGATACCCTACGTTTCGAGATCGAGCGGCTCTGTCGCGCCTACCCCACCGCCGCCGCGGCGAAACAACGCAAGATAGAGGAACAGATAAAGCAGTATCAGCGCGAGCTCGAGCATGTGCACCGCCACGAGGCCGCCGAGGGGGCCCAACGCAGTCTCTATAACGCCGACCTCGTTGTGCCGTGCGTCTTCAACTCGGGTTGTGTTTTGGGGAAACGCGGCATGACCGCACTCGAGATTCAAAACGGCACGCTCGCGTTGGTGCATTGGTTCGACTCCCGACGCGACCGGAAGTACCTCGAGCATCGCAGCTATCACCCGCATCAACTCGGCGACACCCCGTTCTTCCGCGTCGTGATCAAGCAGGATAGTCTCGATTATATCTTCAGTCGGATCAAGTTGCTGACCTGAGGGCCGCGTCGAATTTCGGCAGAACGAACGCCACCGTCGTACCCGCGTCCCGATCGCTTTCAACCGTTAAGCGCGCACCGCTCAGCTCGGCGAGCTCCGAGCACAACCGCAGCCCAAGCCCGCTCCCTTTCTCGCCCTCGGTGCCGCGCGTTCGGTAGATCTCGTCGCCCTCGAACAACAGCGCGAGCTTGTCCTCGGGGATGCCGACACCGGTATCGCGAACCACGATTCGCAACTCAGTACCTTCCGGCTCCACCGAGACGCTTACCGCTCCGCCGCGGGGGGTGTACTTCAACGCGTTGTTCACGAGGTTTACGAGAACCGTCTTCAGCATGTGGCGGTCGGCCCGGACGTGGATGGCGCCGGTCTCGCCGCAGTCGGTGCTGAGCTCTATCTGCTTGCCGCGCGCGGTGCCGCGGTGAGCATGCAACACCGTTTGGACCAGTTCGCAGACCTCG
>PUOW01000251.1 GCA_003552185.1 Spirochaetaceae bacterium | reverse complement strand
GACGACATACTGCAATACCTCCGCGACGTGTACTTTTTCCAGGTGGTGGGGACGGCGACCTTCAAGTCCGACAATCCACCGTGTCTTTCGTGTGGACTCGGTGCCGAGTGCCCGGTAGGGATGCCGGCGCTGCACTGGACCGAAGCGCAACGCAGCCGCCTTTCCACCTGCGGGGCTGAGCTGAAGCGTCGCTTCGAAGACCACCCGGCGGTTTCGGCCGCCTGCCGCAACCTCGGCCGCCGGCTCGCATCGGCGGTGGCCGCCACTTAGCGGCGGAGCCTCTTAGCAACGGAGCCCCAAGCGGCAGACTTTCGCGGTCAACACCTAACATCAAAACCTTCCGCCTTCGTATTCCGCTTCGATTTGTGTTCCGTCCGGGCCCGGTTGACAAACCTGACAGCAACAATTATGTTTGGTGTCGTCAACTTGAGTATCTCGCGCTATTCACTCAGGTTTAACAAGGAGGCAAGCATGGCCTTGAACGAGGACCAAATAATCCGCTACTCGCGCCACATTCTGCTGAAGGGCGTGGGAGGCGTAGGCCAACAGCGGCTGCTCGATTCGCGCGTGTTGGTGGTCGGCGCCGGAGGACTCGGGTCGCCGGTGGCGTTATATCTTGCGGCTTCCGGTGTGGGTACCATCGGAATCGTCGACGCCGACGAGCTCGAGCTCAGCAATCTACAGCGTCAGGTCATCCACGGCACCTCGGATCTTGGTCGCGCCAAGGTGGATTCCGCCGCCGAGCGAATTGCCGAGGTCAATCCGGATGTCCGGGTTGAGAAGCATCCCTACCGCTTGAATGCCGAAAACGCGCTCCGGCTCGTGGAGCAGTACGACTTCATCGTCGAAGGTACAGACAACTTTCCGACCAAATTCCTGGTCAACGACGCCTGCGTGTTCGCCGGAAAGCCGTTCTCGATAGGTGGAATCCTTCGGTTTCAGGGCTCCACGATGACACACCTCGAAGGCTCGGCGTGCTACCGCTGCGTGTTTCGTCGGCCGCCCCCCAAAGACGCGGTTCCGACCTGCTCGCAGGCCGGGGTGTTCGGCGCGGTGGCGGGTATGCTCGGAACCGTTCAGGCCGCCGAAACCGTGAAGTACCTCGTCGGGGTCGGCGAGCCGCTCGCGAACCGTGTGCTGTCGTTCGACGCGTTGACGATGGAGTGGCGGCGTGTAGAGGTCAAACCGGACGCCGGGTGCCCGGTCTGCGGTGAGCAGCCCAGCATAACCGAGCTGGTGGAGGCGGAGCAGGCAAGCTGCGCATGGCAGCCGTCCGCGGCCGAGAACCGGCCGGCAACGGTATCGACGCCCTCCGCGGCGTCGTGAGGAGAGACTGCCGGACATGGCACGACGTAACGAGGCGGTTTTCGCCCAGGCGGTAATGACGATTGCGGCGCTAACGCTGGTCTCGGTGTTGGCGTGGGGCGTGGTTAGCGGGGGGCTCGGCACCGGAGCCGCAGGGCCGACGCGTGCGGCCGGGCGCGCCGACACCACGCAGACCCCGGAGGATCTCGAGGGCGGTGTTCTCGTACTGGACTCGGAGCGCGAGCGCATTCAGGTACACGACCCGGTGCGCGGCGCAAAGCTCGGCGAGATGCGACTCGATCGTCCGGTCGCGACCATGACCCCGACGCCGGGAGGCGTCTCGGTCTTCGTAGCGTTCGACGGAGAGTCCGAGCTCGAGGTGTACAGCACAACAGAGTACAACCATCAAACAACCCTCGAACTTGCAAGCGGGCCGGCAAGCCGGCTCGCAGGCGAGGAGCGTACTCCGGAGCACCTGGTGTTTTCGGAGAACGGCGACACCTTGTTTGTGACCTGGAAGGATTCGAATGTGGTGTCGGTGTACTCGCACGCAATGCTCGAGCTGGAACTACAGACCGAGTTCGAGATCCCGGGCGGCTACGGCCCCTTATACCGAAACCGACGAGCCACGCGGCTGTACCGCAGAACCCCGGATGGGCTCGCGGTGGCGTTTGCGCGCAACGGCGAGATCATTGAAACCATAGCGACCGAGGGCGAGCACTGGCGGTTCGACCCGAGCTACACGCATCTTTGGGGAGTAGACCCTGACGGCGGCGTGTGGCTCATCGAGGAACGCTCACTCGAGGCACGCCGGGTCGAGGCGCCTCCGGCCGCCGCGACCGCTCCCGTGATCCCGGCCGGCACCGCTACGGCGTTTCTGCTCGCCGCCGACGGCGAGGCGGTTCACGCGTTCGACGCGCGCGCAGGGCGTGAACTCGAGACAATAGAGCTGCCGGCAGCGGCCGAGCGCCTTGCGGACTCGGGAAGCGGCGACTTCTGGGCTCTCGGGCCGGGCGGTGAGGTAACGGTTATCGACCCGGGAAGTCGCACGGTCCGTGAGCGCTACGCGCTCGAGGGGGTGCGCCCCGTGGCGGTGGTACCCTCGATTGTGCAGCGTGAGGGCAGCTTCGCCTGCTTCTAACGCAGCGCCATGTAAGCACGTAACGGAGGAAAGAGATGTTCATAACGGCAGGAATAGCGCTCGGGCTGCTGCTCGGTTACGCGCTGCAGCGCGGCGGGTACTGCATGAACACCGCGTTTCGAAGCTTCGTCTACGAGAAAGACCGTAGCTTGGTGCGGGCCTGGGTGCTGGTGCTCGTGATCAACATCGTCGGCGTGCAGGCGCTCACCGAGTTCGGCGTTCTGCATCCGCAGGTCGCGCCGTTCTTCTGGCCGGCGATGATACTCGGCGGGTTCGTGTTCGGCCTCGGTATGGTGCTCGCCGGAGGATGCGCAAGCGGTACCTACTACCGCTGCGGCCGCGGGATGGTCGGCTCGATGGGCGCGATGATCGGGTTCGTGATCGGCACCGCGGTGGTAGACGGCGGGGCGCTTCTGGGTCTGCAGCAGGCCTTGCGCGGCCCAACACTCGACGTCCGCGGCCAAGAGGCAACGCTGTTCAACCTGCTCGGGATCAATTCGGTCGGGCTGAGATGGGCGGTAATCGGCGTCTTTGCGGCGACCGCAATCGTCTGGATGCTCCGAGCGCCGAAACAACGGTTTCTCATCGGCTGGAGTTGGCAACGCACCGGGGTAACGGTAGGCGTGTTGGCACTCGCGGCATGGCTGCTGTCGGCGATGGCGGGACGCGATTTTGGGCTGTCGTTCACGCAGCCTACAGTCGCAATCACGCGCTTTCTGATAGCCGGTGATGCTTCGGGTATCAGCGTGGCCTCCTACATGGTGATCGGCGTACCGGTGGGGGCGCTGCTCGCGGCCAAGGCCGCCGGCGAAGCTGTGCTGCGGATCCCCGACGCACGAACACTGCTCCGGCAGTTCGGCGGCGGCGCCGCGATGGGCACCGGCGCCTCGATCGCGGGCGGCTGCAACATCGGTCACAGTATAACCGGAGTCTCGACTCTGGGAATCGGCGCGATCGTAGCCACGCTGTTTATCATGCTGGGTTCGTGGGTCATGACATGGTTGATTGTTCGCATGGAGTCACGCAGCGCTCAGTCTAAGGAGGCATACGCATGAAAGCGAATACAAGGCGCAAGCCTGTTGTAATAGGCGCAGTCGTCGCTGCGCTCGCGGTGATCGCGGGGATCGCGGCGGTAACGGTCGTGTTCGGCACCGGCGCGGTCGGTGGGGCCCGGATAGCGCGCACCGCGCCGGATGCGATCCTGGTCGGCCCGGACTGGGTTGCGGATCGCAGCGGCGAGGTGACGATACTCGATTATCGCGGAGGGTTCGATCAGTTTGCCGAAGGGCATATCCCGGGTGCGGCGCACGTTGCGCGCGAGGTTGCCTGGGACACCGTCGACGGCATAGAGGGAATGCTGCCGGATCCGGAGATAGTTGCGGCGGATCTCGAGGAAGCCGGTGTCTCAAACGACCGCCCGGTGGTGGTCTACGATCAGGGGAACGGCCTATGGGCCAGTCGGCTGTTCTGGGCCCTTGAGTATCTGGGGCACGAGCAGGTGCACGTGCTCGACGGCGGGGTGACCGCTTGGCGCGAGGCCGACCACAAGATCTCGACCGAGATAGCGGCACCGCAGCGCGGCAGGTTCGAGGTCGATCTTCGACCGCAGCTCATTGCGGACACCGAGTATATCCTGGAGCAGCTCGGAAACGAGCAGCTGGTGGTGCTCGACACGCGGTCGCCCGATGAGTTCGCGGGCAGAGACGTGCGCTCGTCGCGTGGCGGGCACATCCCAACCTCGGTAAACCTGGATTGGGTCAACAACCTCGACGGAAACCAAAGGATCAAGCCGATCGCGGAGCTCGCCGAGCTGTACCGCGAGGTGATAGACGGCGAGCACGGCGGTGAAGCGGTGACGCTCTGTCAAACCGGAGTTCGCGGCGCCCATACCTATCTGGTGCTGCGCGTGCTCGGCGAGGAACAGGTGCGCGTGTACGACGGCTCTTGGGCCGAGTGGGGGAACGACCCCGAGGTGCCGGTGGATTCGCTGTAAGCTCCGCCGTTAGGAGGAAAACCATGGATGAAAGCAAAACAGTAGATCGGGTGATCGACCTTCAAAACGAGGTCTGCCCGTACACCTTCGTGAAAAGCAAGCTCGCGCTCGAGGAACTCACGCCGGGTCAGGTGCTCGAAATACACCTCGGCAACAGCGAATCGGCCTCTAACGTTCCGCGTTCCATCGATCTCGAGGGGCACGAGGTTCTCGGTGTCGACCGGCCGGAGCCGAGCCATTGGGTTGTCACGGTAAAACGCGCCTGAGAGGCAGAAGGAGGTTACGATATGAGACTCAAGATTAACGGCAGGCAGGAAGAAGTTGTAGCGGACAAGCTCTCGGTGGTGGAGCTTTTGAAGGCAAAAGACGTTGAGATGCCGGACATGGTTTCGGTGCAGCTCAACGGCGAGATCTTGGAACGAGCGGCGTTCGAGAACACCACTGTGAAGGAAGACGACGAGGTTGAGTTCCTGTACTTCATGGGCGGCGGCCGGCAGGAGGTGCGATGATCACCCTACCGCAGCGTATTCTCGACGAGATCGCGACGCAGGCGGCCGAGGAGGGGCCGAACGAGGCCTGTGGATACCTTGCAGGCCGAGACGGCGCCGCGGTGGAGCGCTACGCGATGACGAACGCCGATGCCAGTCCGGAGCACTTCTCGTTTGTGCCGCACGAGCAGTTCGCGGCGCTGAAAAGAGCCCGGGAGGCGGACCTCGAGCTGATCGCGGTGTACCACAGCCACCCCGAGACGCCGGCGCGGATGTCGGCCGAAGACATACGCCTCGCGAACGACCCGTCGACGGTGTATTTGATCTACTCGGTACCGGAGCGCCGCATCCGAGGCTTCACGGTCACACGCGAGAAAGAGGTTCGGGAACACGACGTGCGCGTGGCACTCGATGATCGAAACACTGCTCAATTAACCGGGTGAGATCAGCGGGGAAACCGAACTACCGCTGCGGTACCGCCGCTGCCGTACAGGTCGAGTTGTCCTTTCAGTTGCCCGACGAAGCTGCGGACAAACTCCAGCCCCAGGCGGCCTTCGGCAGGATCGGCGACCGAGACGGCGCTTGGGTCGAGGCCGATGCCGTTGTCCCGAACCGACAACTCGATCTGGGCATCGCTTGCGTGTAGTGACACGCTGATGCACCCCTCCGGACGACTCGGCGGAAACGCATGGCGACAGGCGTTTGTCACAAGTTCCGCGGTAATCAGCCCGCACGGCAGCGCGGTATCAACCGATGTGGTAACCGAATCCATCGAGCACTCGAGGCGAAGAGTTCGGTCTAACGGCGCAACCGAAGAGAACACCTGTGAGGCGATCTCGCTCAGATAGCTGTCCAGCGAGACCTGAAGCAGGTTCCCGGTGGCCACAAGATGCTCGTGCACCGCCGCCATAGATCGAATTCGCTCCTCGATCTCCAGCAGGCTCTCTCTGGTCATGTTCTCGCCGTGTTCGCTCTCTTCGGCGTGCAGTTTGAGCTGAATGAGGCTGAGAATAACCTGAAGGTTGTTTTTCACACGGTGATGAATCTCGCTGAGGAGAACCGTCTTCTCGCCCAACGCCTCTTCCAGGCGCCGCTCGGAGTGCTTCAGTCGCGTTATGTCGTGGATCAGCCCGTAATGGCGGTCTCCTGCTTCGTCCAAAGCGGTCTCGGCCGAGAGCCACCGCTCCGCACCGTCTCGACGGTGAATTCGGTACTCCAGGAGCGGGGTTATAGAACCGGCGCTCAGATCCTTCCACACGCGTAACACTCTTTCGCGGTCGTCCGGGTGTACAAACTGCAGATACTCTTCAAGCGAGGGAGGGTCTTCCCACGGGTTCATTCCGAATATCTCGTAGTGCCCCGGCGACCAGACCGCCTCGTCGGTGACCGCGTTGCGCTCCCAGTACCCTATGCCCGCAACTTTCTCCGCTCTCTTGAGGTGCTGTTCCATCGTACGGCTTTCCACGAGAGTGCGGGTATGGTCGGTGAACACAAAAAAGAGTATCAGCACAATGTTGATGCTCGCGGTTCCCATTGTTGCGCCGGCGACGGTAAGCACCCCGGTAACCATAAGCACCATCTGCGCTATTCCTAAGACGATAACCGCGGTGAGGGCTCGCACCGCGCGAGGGGTTAGGGGGATAGGCAGGCGCTTGCGCCGAACAAGAACCCAGAACAGAACCGCGAGCAGCACCGCCTGTGCGGTGAGCGCGGCCGGCGGAGAGATCGTCCATTCGGGCAAGGCGAGGGCCGGGATCGCCAGTAAGAGGGTGACGACAAAGAGAGGTGCGGTCGGCTTATGGTAGCGCGCGTCGACGAAGGTGAGGGTGGCGAGTACCAAGAGCGCGGTAGCGCCGATTGCAAACACAGCTGCGGCGTTTCCGGCGCCGAACGTGCCGCGCGAAACCAGCAGACGAGCTACGGCAGAAAGCAGGAAGAGAAACCACGCTCCCGACAGAACAAGGTTCTCTCGTCTGCGCTCCTGAAGATACAGGTCAAGAAAGACGCCTGTCGCCACGAGGCGTACCGCTATCAGAACTTCGGCCGTCTCCGGGCCCACCATACGCTATCCCTTCGTGTGCCCCACTATCCCCGGTGGGTTGCATCCTGTCAAGCAAGAGCCCATCCCGTGGGCGGCCGCGGGGCGGTAGGCCGTGAGCTATCGAAACCGGCGCTCTACAAGCTCCCCGCATGCTCCGTTTGTTCAACCCCGCACTCGAGTGGGGTATCGACCACGACGGTGTTTCGACCGGCGCCCTTCGCCCGGTATAGCATGCGATCTGCGGAGGCGATGAAGGCGTCGCGCGTGATGCGCTCGCAGCCCGGTCCGCCCTCGGTTCCGCCGACGCCGAAGCTCATCGTAAGTGAGTTGCGGATGTCGGCTCCATTTGTCGTTGTTTGCTCCACAAGCCGGCGCATGCGCTCGGCGAGATGAGCCGCCTCCTGCGGTGGAGTTTCCGGCATCACGATGATAAACTCCTCGCCGCCGTAGCGGCATGCCCAGTCGACGTTCTCGCGCAACGCCTCTCGTAAGGTGTTGGCCACCGATATGAGGGTTTTGTCGCCGTGCTGGTGCCCATGGCTATCGTTTATCTTCTTGAAGTGATCGATATCGCACATCACAACCGAGAGCGGGCGCGCGTATCGCCGCGAGCGGTCGAGTTCAAACGCGAATTGATCGTCGAAAAACCTGCGATTGTAGCAGTTGGTGAGTTGGTCGCGAACGGAAAGCTCTTTAATCGACTCGTAGGCGGTTTGAAGCTCCAAGGTGCGTTCTTGAACTTGCTGCTCGAGCCCGTCGTTGAGCACCGAGAGCTCCGCGCTCAGCGATTCCACCCTCTTGAAGGTCTCGTTTACGCGTATGGACACCACCACGGCTTGAGTGAACACAAATAAAATGAGAGCTCCGTCGGCTAGATTCCCGGTGTTGATCACGAAGTTCTGGTAGAGGATGTCGTTGACAACCGCAATCGTCATGATGGCGAAGCCCAACAGTGAAAGCAGCGCGCCACGGCGTCGCCGGGCGACTGCGCGACCAACAACCACGGCTACATACACGCACGCGATCAGCGCAAACGCCTGGTGATACTGCACGATATGCGTAAAGACACGCGGCGGCGTGAACAAAACGACGGCGCTAAACACCGCGGTGACCCCGGTAACCGCTGGGGGTTCCCAGTTGTGGAACTCCTGCAGGAACAACGCACGGAACAAGTAGTTGCCGGCCACGAACGCAAGGAAATACGACAGGTACTCGATACGGATTACCGCCTCGAACGGCAAGGCAGGCCAAACTCGCGCGATAATGTACTCGCCGACGAACAGCGTGCGTACCGCTGTGAGGAAACTGAGGAGCCCGAGGTGCAGGAAGTACGATTCGCGCAGGCGGATGACAAACAGCACGAAATGATACAGCGCGATGACCAGCAGCGATCCGAAGCGGAAGATGTTTCCCGACTCGGCGCGCCAGTTCTGCGCCGCAAGGTCTTGGTCCGATCCCAACGAGAACGCGCGCCAGGGGCCGCCGGTTCGGTAGTCGAAGTTGGAAACCTGCAAGATCAGCTCGAGCCGGTCGTCGTTTGAGTGCTCGATGCGCGCGACGCCCGGCTTGAACTGCGGGAGCGATGCATCGGAACCGGTGCCGACGACACCGGCGTAACTGGTGAGCACCCCGTTGACGTACAGTCGAAACGCAGTGCTGACTGTGGTATGCCGGATCGCGAGCGCCTCGTTGGTGGGGTTTGCGGTAAGGCTTGCGCCGGGGGCTGAGGATGCTCCGGGGCTTGCGGTGGGGGCTGAGGGTGCGCCGGGCTCAGAACCGTTGTGCAGAACCACAAGGCGATAGGTAGAATACCCGATGCCCGGCAAACCGGTATCAACCCGTGCGCCTGTGGTCCACGGGGCCGGAACGGCCGCCAAGCCGGTGCGCTCCGGCATACGCTTCGAAGCAAAGCTCTCGGGGGCATGGAGCTCGCCCCAGTAAAACTCCCATTGCCCGTCGAGCTTCACCGGCCCGTCGCGTTCCGGATTCCAGTCGCGCAGATCGAGAAGCCCGTCTACCGCTCTCGGCGGCTCAGCGACCTGCGATTGATCCACACAGGAGGTAAGAACGAGAAGAAGCACCGCTGCAAGCACCGAGACCACGCATTTCATTACCGAAACACCCTTTTACTACATGTAGCCGATTATGTCGACGGTTG
>PUOW01000018.1 GCA_003552185.1 Spirochaetaceae bacterium | reverse complement strand
TGGTAGCGGCCGTGGGCGAGCGCCCAGTGCGGGTGTGCGGCGGCGTGCTCGCGGTTGTGGTAGCGGCAGTCGGGGTTGGGGCAGAACTCGGCGGCGGAACTCGTGTTTGGGTCGTGATTTAGGGCCTCTATGGTTTCCATGGGTTGTCCTCCTACTAGAGAACAACCGTAGTGGCGTGCGTATTGCTTCGCTTAACCGAGAAGAAACTGCAGTTTCCCGGTGGTTTTCGCCGTCCACAAGAGTCGTGTCAGTATTTAACGGTTTGCGTCCACCGGCTTCAGAACCGTGATCGTTCCGCCCACAGCCCCAGCGCCGGGTTCGGTACGAAGTAAATCTCCTCGCCGTCGGCGAGCGTGTTGTGCCCGGGTGTAAGGTGCTCGGGGTTGTAGCGCTCAAGCATGCTGTCGAGCTCGCCGTATTCGTATCCCACCGACTCTATCTCTTCTCGGCTCAACCGGCCGGGACAATACCGAATCGTAAAGCGCCCCTCGCTCGATCCCTGCATGAGGTGCGCGATCGTCCCGAGCGAATTCTGTAGCTCAGGCGAACTATCGGCGGCGCCGAGCACCGTTTCTCTGCCGCGGTAGCCGTAGCGCCGAATCAGTGGGTCGATCTCATCGTCTTCTCCGAACTGCTTCAAGCCCGGCGCCAGGATCACAAGCTCCCCGCCTTCGGCGAGCGCTAATCTTGTGCGGTAGATCGCTTTGTTTCCAAGCCAGGTCGTTTTGAACTCTTCCGGGTCGAGGTAGGCCACGATCTTTGCCTGCGGGCGCTCGAGGAGCGTTACGTTGGTTTCGCGTGAGCACCGCGCCGCTTGCTCGAAGCAGTCGGGCGTGTCGCCGATAAACACGCCCCGAATGTAGGTCTCCCCGGTTGGGCGCGTGCCGATGACCGTCATGATGTAGAGAATCGGGAGATCTGCGGCGAAACGCTGCTCGGCGTAGTTCATGAGTCGTCGCACCGGGTTGTCGGCTCGCCCGAGTATGCGCTCGATCCCGTACAAGCCGCTGATGTAGTGGCTTTTATTGATGCAGTCGTACCCGCCGGTACCGACAAAGATGTTCTTGTTATAGTTCGCCATGCCGATCACTTCGTGCGGTACTACCTGACCGATCGAAAGGATAAGGTCGTGCCCGTTGTCGGTGAGCATCCGGTTTATCTCGGCCGGCCAAGAGAAATCCGCCAGCCCGCCGGTAATGTCCGATACCACCTCGCCGGGTACGGTGCCGAGCGTCTTGACGTCGCTGCGCCAGTTGTGCGTTCTGAACAGCTCGGGCGGCACATTCGGAAACATGTGGCGACGCTCCTCTTCGGACAACGGCACGTGGGTGCCCAATGCCGGGAGCACGTCGGTGAGCGCCGAGCCGTAGTACTCGTAAGCCGCCTCGGTTATGCGGCCCGCACGCGAGTGCAACCTGGTAATGTCGGGTGGAACCGCAATTACCTTGCGGCGCGGACCGAGCTGCTCAAACACGCTGAACAACATCTCTCTAAGCTCGCTTTCCGTGACTTCTCCGGATTCGGGTTCGCGTATAATGCTTTCCATGAGTTTCGCTCCTCGAAATAAAACGGAATTTCGCATTGACAGCTCGATATTCCATGCTAAACTAACGACTACCAGTTAGTTGGTAGTTTAGCAGTGAAAGCGGGAGCAGGCAAGTGGCCAGACGCGATAATGAAGTGCTGAAACAGTTTCGCAGCATCGAGCTCGAGGATCCGGTCGACAAAGTGATTCAACAGATCAAGGAAATGCTGCACAGCGGTGTGCTGAAGCCGGGCGACCGGCTCCCGTCCGAGAAACGCATCGAGGAAGAGACCGGCATCAGCAGGGGCACCATCAACCGCGCGTTCCGTAGGCTCGAGAGTTTCGGCGTCTTGCGGACGGTGCCGCAGAGCGGCACGTACGTCGCAGCGATCGGCCTAGACGCGCTCGAAGGCCTGATATCGAACGTTATACGGTTGGAGTCGCGCGATCTAGAGGCGCTCGACGATATCCGCTTCGTGCTGGAGGCCTACGCGGCTGAGCTCGCGGTTGAGCACGCCGCGGACACCGAGATTCACGATTTGGAGCAGGTTCATCGAACCATCAAGGACAAGATCTCAACCGGAACCATCAGCTTCGATGAAGATCAAGTTCTGCACCTCAAGATCGCGGAGTTATCGCATAACCCGGCGCTCAAGTCCTTTCTCACCTTGCTCACCTCCGAAGCCATCGGCTTGTTTCACGAACTGGAGAAAAACATCGGCCGCGAAAGAGTGGCGGAGCGCCTGCGCGAGGCGATAGAGGAGCACGAGGAGATCGTCTCGGCCCTAAAACGGCGCGACGTGCAGTCGGTCCGCGAAGCGCTGCAGCGTCACTATCAAAGCGCTCGGCGGTTCCGGGAGCGAGTGCGGGACCATAACGGCCGCGCCTCCCAGCGTAGCTCGGATGAAACAGAGCACGATCGGGACGCAACCGGCACCTGAGAGTCGTGAGTGTACGGAGCCGGTACCGGACGCGAGTGAATAGCTCGACGGTAGGTCGAGTTCAATGGATATATGGGGGTAACACCCCCAACAGCGATAGCGGTAGGGCCGAGAGCGGGTCATCGTTATCGGCAAGGAGGTACGGCATGGCGGCAAAAGCCGGACGAGTCAGATTATTGGTAGTGTTGTTGGCCGTGGTGGTAACCGGCGGTCTACTCGCCGGAGGGGCGGCGGAGCCCGAGGCGCCGGAGCGCGAGGTGCCCGACGAGTTTGAGTGGCGGCAGTTCGAGGGCGAAACGGTAGTCTTCAACTTTCCGTCGCACGCAGCGTACAACGCAGTTGCGCCGCTGATTCCGGAGTTCGAGGAACTCACCGGCATCACGGTTGAAACCGATCAAATGGCGTATATGCGACTGCACGATGCTCAGCTGCTCGAGATGAGTCAACCGCAGGGCGATTACGACCTGATCGCGATGGTGGTGATGTGGAAAACCGAGTATGCCGACGGTGGGTTGATTCAACCGTTGCAGCCGTTTTTCGATCAGCAGCATCTTGCGATGCCCGATTACGACTTCGATGATCTCGTAGCGCCCTATGTTGAGAACACCGGTATGGTGGGCGGCGACAAGATCTATCTTGGGGGCGAAGGAGCCGAGCTGTACGGTATTCCGCTCGGTGCCGAAACCAGCTTTCTCGCGTATCGCAAAGATCTCTTTGAGGAGCACGGAGTCGATGTCCCGCAGACATACGACGAGGTGGTAGAGGTCGCACGCTTCTTCGCCGAAGAGGTCGACGGCGTGTACGGTCTTGCGATGCGCGGAGCTTCAGGGCATCAAGCCACTCATTCGTGGCTCATGCACGCCTCACCGTTCGGCGCCACCGTGTTCGACGAAAACTGGGAACCCGCCTTCACGAGCCCTGAGTCGATAGAAACGCTTGAGTTCATGAAGAAGATGGTAGAGTACGGACCTCCCGGAACCGAGTCCTTCGATCAAGACGGACAGTTCAACGCGTTCCTCCAGGGCGAGACCGCGATGTACATCGACGCGAGCGTCATCACCGGCCCAATCCGCGATCCTGAACAATCTGCGATCACGGGCAAAGTCGGCTACGCCCGCCATCCCGAAGCTCGCACCGGTCTCTCGCAGACGGGCGGGTTCGGCATCGCGATCCCTTCGAATGCACCGAATCCCGAAGCCGCGTTTCTCTTGATGCAGTGGCTTACCAGCCCCGAGATCGAGCGGCGTGCGGTTCTCGACGGAGCGCCTCCTGTGCGGCATTCCACCGTGAATGACCCCGAGATGCAGGAGCAGTTTCCGGAGTTCGAGGTGCTTGCGGAGCAACTGGAGTACGCCAACCCCGACTGGCGCCCGATCATCCCGGAATGGGGCGAGATCAACGAGCAGCTCGGCATCGCGATCAATCAGGTGCTTACCGGGGATAAGACTCCGGAGCAGGCAATGCAGGACGTTGAGCAGCCGATCCGCGACATCATGGAACGCGCAGGGTACTACGACTAAGCGAAACCGCTCTCCGTAACCGCTACGTACCGTAGACGGCAACGGCAAAGAAGGTAAATCCGGTGGGGCGGGTTGAGCCGCCTCACCGGTTGTAGGAAGCACTCATGTCAACAACGCTTCGCAAATCAGTAACTCCGTGGTTGTTCACGCTGCCGGCCTTGGCTTGCATCGTGTTCATCCTTATCGTTCCGGTGCTGTCGGGCGTTCGGCTCAGCTTTTTCGAGTACGCGATGCGCGATTTCGCCGCAGGACGTGACCCGGTCTTCATCGGGCTCGATAACTTCCGGATTCTCTTCAGCAGCGCAAACTTTCAAGCGAGCATCAGGGTTACGCTCGTATTTGTCTCGAGCGTGGTGGTCTTTGAGCTGCTGCTGGGGCTCATTCTTGCATTGCTCATGGAAGGGGGAATCAAGGGCCTGCGCCTGTTTCGCACGCTCTTCATTCTGCCGATCATGATCGCCCCGGTTGTAGTAGGCCTTATTTGGCGTTTCATGTATCACCCTTCGTTCGGGATTCTCAACTATTTCTTGCTTCGCCTCGGGCTAGACCCAATCCCGTGGCTCCATAGTTCCGAGTGGGCTCTACGCTCCGTGATCATCGCCGATGTCTGGCAGTGGACGCCGTTCGTGTTTCTCATACTACTAGCAGGGCTGCAAGGGGTCTCGAAAGACCTCATCGAGGCCGGCATCGTCGACGGGTGCTCGTATCTACAGAATCTGTTTTTCGTGAAGCTTCCGTCTATCGCCTCGATTATCGCTGTTGCGGCGATTCTCCGCTTGATAGACGCGTTCAGAAGTCTCGTCGTTATCTACGTGATGACGTACGGCGGCCCGGGGGTCTCAACAGAGGTTATGTCGCTGCATCTGTATAAGACGGCGTTCATGGCGCAGCGGCTCGGACGAGCCGCTGCCATAGCGGTAATCCTGCTCGCTATTCTGATTGCGTTGTCCTCGGTCTTGGTCGTGCGGACGCTCCGAACCGAGCGGAAATAGGGGTATAGCGGTATGAAAAGCAGAACACGCAAGCAAATACTCACCGGTTTACGGTACCTCGCGATCATCACCGGAGCGGTCGTCGTACTGTTTCCGATCTATCTGATGCTCACCACCTCGCTGAAGCCTCGTGTCGCAGCGTTCGCGATTCCACCCGAGTGGACCTTTGTCCCCACTCTTAGTAGCTACGCAACCGTGTTGTTCGACGACAACTTTTTACGCTTTTTCAGCAACAGCGTGCAGGTGGCTTTGGGCGCAACCGTCGTGAGTGTCTTGATTGCAGCGCTTGCCGCGTACGGCATCGTGCGCTTTCGGTTCAAGGGCAGCCAGGTGTTTGTCGCGGGAACACTCGTGCTCAAGATGATTCCGGAGGTTATCTTGGTGGTTCCGGTATTCCTGCTCTGGAACGCGTTCGGCCTCATCAACACACGCATCGGGCTTATTCTGGTCTATGTTGCGCTCAACCTCGCGTTCAACATCTGGATCATTCGAGCGTTCATGATGGAGGTTCCGCGCGAGCTCGAGCAATCGGCCGAGATTGACGGCTGCTCGGAGCTCACGATCTTCAGTCGAATTATTATGCCGCTCATTGCCCCGGGGCTCTCGGTCGCCGCGATCTTCACCTTCCGCCTGGCATGGAACGAGTTCGTGCTCAGCTTGGCGCTCACGAACCGGTTCACTCGGACGCTTCCCGTCGCGGTTTCGATGTACATAACGGACGTCGGTGTGCAGTGGGGACCGATCACCGCGATCGCTACCGTGATCGCGCTCCCGGCGTTTATCTTTACGTTCCTGGCGGCACGTAGCCTGATAAGCGGATTAACCGCGGGAGCCGTGAAAGGATAAGCGGCGGCCTGAGCGCTCGCCATAACATAGGTGCCGAATCATCAAACCCATTGATCAACAACCATCTGAGGAGGAACGAATGAGTTCACTGGACGCTAATAAGATTTCCCGCAGCAGCTGGCTGCACGACATTTTCCCCGAATGGGGAACCTGGCTCAACGAAGAGATCGAGGAACACGAGGTCAAGCCCGGCAGTTTCGCAATGTGGTGGCTCGGTACCACCGGGCTCTGGATCAAGTCTGAGGGCGGGGCAAGCTTCGCGGTAGACTTCTGGGCCGGCAGGGGCCGCTCCACGCACAAGGAGCCTCCGTTTGAAGAAACGAAGGATTTCCAGATGACGCGTATGACCGGTGGCCGTGCGCTTCCTCCCAATCTCAAGGCGTATCCGATGGTGATCGACCCGTTCGCGATCGGCGAGATCAACAAGCTCGACGCTCTGTTCGCGACTCATATCCATGATGATCACATCTGCCCGTATGTTGCCGCCGCGGTGTTGCAGAACACCGACGCGCCGTTCGTCGGTCCGCAGCTCTGTGTTGAGCGTTGGGTCGGCTGGGGCGTTCCTCGCGAGCGCTGCGTCGTGATGAAGCCCGGGGATACCTACAAGATTAAGGACACCGTAGTCCATGCAGTGGAGTCGTTCGATCGCACCGCCTTGATTACCACTCCTCCCGAGGGCGACCTGCGCAACAAGATGCCGGTAGATATGGACGAGCGCGCGGTCAATTTCGTAATCGAGACTCCCGCCGGCACCATCTATGATTCCGGCGACTCGCACTACTCGAACTACTACTACAAACACGGTAAAGACTTTGATATCGACGTATGCCTCGTTTCGTATGGGATTAACCCGCCGGGAAACATGGACAAGGTACCGGCCTCCGACTGTCTTCGGATCGCCGAGGCGCTCGATTCCAAAGTGCTGATTCCGTTTCATCACGACACCTGGACCAACCAGCTGCCTGATGAACACGAGCTTGCCATGCTGTGGAAGTTCAACCAAGAACACCTTCCGTTCAGCCTGTTTCTCTGGAAGACCGGAGCGCGTTACGAGTGGCCGACCGATAAAGGTCGCATGTGGTACCGATATCCGCAGGGCCGCCCGTTTGATTTCTTTACGGACGAACCGAACGTACCGTACAAGGCCTTTCTCTAAGACCGGTATAACGGATCGAGCGGCGCCGGCCTTCGGTGCCGCTCTCGGTCGATGAAACGCGAAACATTCAGGATGGTAGTACCGATGAAGCAAGATCAGATCAGTCATGCAGCCGTCATAGGCTGCGGGATGATAGGCCCGGATATCGCGACGGTGTTACTTACGCACGGCGTGAGCGTCGCGCTCGTGGGCATCGACGACGAGAATGTCGCGAACGGGATGCGGAACGTGGAGCGCGATCTCGACGACCTCGAAGCCGCCCGCGTTTTGGCGAAGGACGAGAAACGGCGCGCGCTCGCGCGTCTGTCGGGAGGAACCGGTTACGCCGAAGCGGTGAGCGAAGCGGACCTCGTTTTCGAGGCCGTGCTTGAGGATGTTGGGGTGAAGCAAGCCGTGTTCGCCGAGCTCGAACGCCATGCGAGGCCGGACGCGCTGTTATGCTCGAGCACTTCCGGGTTGTCGCCGCTCGACATCGGCGAGCCGCTGTCCGACAAGGCCCGCATGGCGGTGACGCATTTCTGGAATCCTCCGTATCTCGTTCCGCTGGTGGAGATTGTGCCTCACCCCGAGATGAGCGAAGAATACCGAGCCCGTGTTGAGCGCTTCATTGCGTCGGTCGGCAAAGAGCCGGTTGTCCTGAAAAAAGACATCGCCGGTCACATCGGTAACCGATTGCAGCACGCGCTTTATCGCGAGGCGTTGTACTTGATCGAGCAGGGCGTCGCCACTCCCGACGATATCGACCGCGTGGTGCTCAACAGTTTCGGCCCCCGCTTCTCGGCTATCGGACCTATGGAGTACTTCGACTCGTGTGGGTTAGACTTGCACCAGAAGGTGCAGAGCTATCTCTATCCTACCCTCTGCAACGCCGAGGCGGTACAAGACGTAGTATTGCGCCGGATCGAGGACGGCAAGCTCGGCTCCAAGACCGGCGAAGGGCTTTACGACTGGTCGGAACGCGACGAGGACGATTTTCGCCGGCGCCGCAATAGCCGGTTTATCGAACGGCTTAGACAACAGCACCGGACGGAACAGGAGTGAACGAAATGAGTGAGCAGAAGACCGCACTTGTGACCGGCGCGGCCGGCACAATGGGGGCTGCGGCGGCGAGGGGGCTCGCCGAAAACGGGGTTCGTGTGGTGCTCTCGGACATCAAGCCCGAGCCGCTGGAAGCGCTCGCCTCCGAGCTCGCGACCGAGGCCTACACCATCGCGTTCGATATCTCGGACGAAGAGGCCTGCCGGCAAGCGGTGGGCCGGATCGAACAAGAGTTTGGAAACATAGACATTCTCGTGAACAACGCCGGAATCCTCTCGAACAACAAGCTCATGAGTACCACCGCCGAGGAATGGCGACGGGTGCTCGCGGTGAACCTCGACAGCGCGTTTTACTTAACGCAGGCCTGCCTGCCGCAGATGAAGGCGAAGGGGTGGGGGCGGATCATCAATGTGAGTTCGTTTGCGGCGAAATGTGGCGGCATCACCGCCGGCACCGCGTACTCGGTATCGAAAGGCGCCATGATCGCGCTCACCTTCTCGGTAGCGGCCGAAACCGCCGACAGCGGCGTGACGGTCAACGCGATCGCACCGGCGTACGTGCGAACGCCGATGGTCGAAGAACAGCTAACCGAGGAGCAGCGCACCGCGGTTGTGCAGAAGATCCCGGTCAAGCGCTACTGCGAGCCCGATGAGTTTGCGCACGTGGTAAGCTTTCTGGCTTCCCCGAAGGCCGGCTTCATCACCGGTGAGGTCATCGATCTCAACGGAGGCCTGCAGTTCGACTAGTCTCCCGTCCCCGGGCTACCCGGCCGCATTCATCGATGCCGGTGCCGTTGGGTCCGAGTTCTGTTGTCAAATCGGCGGCGGTCGGGTATGCTTGGTAGGACGGAGGATCAATGGCTGAAACTGCAGAAAAACTCCAACTCGTTACTTTTCAGCTCGGCGGCGAGCAGTACGGCATTGATATCATGCAGGTTGAGGGCATCGTACAGGTCGAGGAGGTGCGCCCTATTCCGAACGCGCCCGAGTACGTGGAGGGCATCTTCAACCTGCGGGGCGAGATCATTCCGGTCATCAATCTGCATCGTCGTTTTCATCTCAAGCGCGCAGAACTCAGCGAGGAAGAGCAGCTTCTGAGCGGCTTCGTGAT
>PUOW01000135.1 GCA_003552185.1 Spirochaetaceae bacterium | reverse complement strand
GGCGGCGAGGGCGGCGCAGCGCAGGCTGCGGTTCGTCCGGAGCTTGTGCATATCGCAACCGACGGTGAGACATACGGGCATCATCATCGCCACGGCGAGATGGCGCTCGGGTACTGCCTGCATCATGTTCGGGAACACGATCTCGCGCGCATCACGGTCTACGGCGAGTTTCTCGAGTCGAATCCGCCGGATCACGAGGTGCGTCTTGTGGAGCCAAGTTCCTGGAGCTGCGCGCACGGGGTGGAACGCTGGCGGTCCAACTGCGGCTGTAACTCCGGGATGAAACCGGGCTGGACGCAGTCCTGGCGAGAACCGTTACGCGCAGCGCTCGACTGGCTGAGCTCCGAGACGGCCTCGCTCTACGCTGAGTACAGCAAACCGCTGCTGCGCGACCCGTGGAAGGCTCGCGATGAGTTTGGCGCGGTGGTTATAAGCCGTACCCCCGAGACTGTGGAGGCTTTCTTTCGCGCGCATGCACGGAGAGAGCTGTCACAGGAAGAGCGCTCGACGGTGCTGCGAGCGCTCGAGATGCAGCGTCACGCCATGCTGATGTACACCAGCTGCGGATGGTTTTTCGACGAGATCTCCGGTATCGAGACCGTTCAGATCATGCAGTACGCCGCGCGTTCGATACAACTCGCGTACGAGCTCGCCGAAAAGGACCTCGAAAAGTTGTTCAGCACAAAGCTCTCCGAGGCGCCGAGCAATGTTCGAAAGCTGCGCGACGGGGCCGGAGTGTACGAGCGTCATGTAAAGCCCGCTACCGTGACGCTCCCGCGAGTGGCGTCTCATTACGCGGTTACCTCGCTGTTCGAGGAGTACCAGGAGCCTGCGCGCATCGCGTGCTTCGAGATCGAAGCCGAGCGCTACGACTATCACGCGGCGGGCAAACACCGTCTCGCGGTCGGAAAGGTGCGGGTCAGCTCCTCGATTACCGAGGAAAGCGAGCGTTTCACCTTTGCGGTACTACATCTCGGCGACCACAACATGATCGGCGGCGTGAAGCTTGTAGGGACCTCAACGCGCTACGCGGGCCTGCAGAAGCGCATCCGCGAGAGCTTTCTAGAAAACAATATCCCGGGCACGATCTTGCTGATAGACCGTGTGTTTGGACCCAACAGTTACCTCCTGTGGAATCTCTTCAAGGACGAGCAGCGCAAGGTGCTCGAGCAGCTGCTCGATTTGACCTACCGCGAGGTGGAGGTGAGCTACCGGCGCTTGTTCGAGACGAACTACTCGATCCTGCAAGCGCTCAAGACCGCGCAGATGCCGATACCGGAGGCCTTGGCCGCGCCGGTGCGCTACGTGCTGAACAGCGACCTGCGGGCGGTGTTCAGCTGCGAGGGACCGATCGACCTCTCGGATCTCGAGCACGCCTTAAACGAGTTCGATCGCTGGCCGTTCGACCCCGATCCCGACACCACGAGCCATACGATCGCCGAAAAACTGACCTCGATGATGCGAGAACTCGAGCGCGCGCCGGATAACGACGAGATCCTGGAGAACCTGGTACAGGTCTATGAACTGCTCGGCCCGGTGGAACTCGATCCGGTGGTGCACGAGCAGCAGAATATCTACTTCATGCTCGCAAACCGGGTTGGAGCACAGCGCTTTGCCGAGGAGCCCGAGAAGCGCCGGCGGCAGGTAGCCGCGCTCGGAAGGCATCTGCATGTGCGAATTCCGTTCATCGAACAAGAGTTTGCCCGGCTCGAGGCATTGGAGGAGTAGGCATGACGAAGTTACCAGTTGCAAGCTATCGGTTGCAGTTCACTCCCGAGTTCGGCTTCAATGCCGCGCGCGAGATACTGCCGTACCTCGCGAAACTCGGCGTATCGCACCTGTATGCTTCGCCGGTACTCAAACCACGAAGCGGCAGTATGCACGGGTACGATGTTGTCGATCCCAACCGACTCAATCCCGAGCTCGGCGGCGAGGAGGAGTTTCATGCCCTGCTCGATGAAGCGGCCGCGCACGGTATCGGTTGGATTCAGGACATCGTGCCGAACCATATGGCGTACTCGCACGAGAATGTGTATCTACGCGACCTGTTTGAGAACGGCGACCGTTCGCCGTACCGCAAGTTTTTCGACATCGAGTGGGAGCACCCGGTTGAGAACATCCGCGGGCGCGTGCTCGCCCCGTTTCTGGGAGATCTCTACGGAAACGTCCTCGAGAACGGTGAGCTCTCGCTGAGCTACAGCCCGGAAGGGTTCGCGGTAACCTATTACGAGATGCGGCTTCCGCTCTCGATCGAGAGCTATGCCGAGATCTTGACACACGACCTTGGAGCGCTGGAGGAAGAGCTCGGTCGCGAGCATCCGGATTTTGTGAAGCTCCTCGGCGTGCTCTACGTCGTCAAAGGCTTGAAAAGCGACCGCGACACCTCGGTGCGCTACGATCAGGTGGGGTTTGTGAAGCGCATGCTGGCCGAGCTCTACGAGAGCAACTCCTCGGTGTGCGCCTTCATCGACAAGAACCTGCGTATCTTCAACGGCGAGCCCGGTAACCCTGAAAGCTTCAACCGCCTCGATGAGCTCCTCTGGCGTCAGGTCTATCGACTTGCGTTCTGGAAGGTTTCGAGCGAAGAGATCAACTATCGCCGGTTCTTTAGTATCAACGAACTGATCTCGCTGCGCGCCGACCGCGAGGAGGTGTTCGAAGAGACCCATGGCTATATTCGCAGCCTCGTAGACGCGGGCCGAATTCAGGGGCTTCGTATCGACCACATCGACGGGCTCTACGACCCACGGCAGTATCTTGAACGGCTGCGGTCGGTGGTCGGCAATGTGCTGATCCTGGTCGAAAAGATCACCGAGCCCGACGAGGAGCTACCGGAGTCGTGGCCGGTGGAGGGCACCACCGGGTACGAGTTCCTGAACTGCGTCGGTGGGGTGCTGTGTCGAACCGAGAACCGGCGCAAGTTTGCTCGGCTGTACGGCACCTTCACCGGTATAAAAGCGCCGTACGATGAACTTGTATACGAGAAGAAGCGGCTGATTATCACCAATCACATGGCCGGAGATCTCGAGAACCTCGCGCGCTTCATGCGCAAGGTGTTCGGCCACGACCGACACGGCATCGACATCACGTTACAGGGTCTCAAGCGCGCATTGATGGAGGTGATGATTTATTTTTCGGTTTACCGTACGTACGTCACCGATCGCATCGACCGCCAAGCCGACCAGTTTTACATCAACTCGGCGATCACGGTCGCGAAACAGAAGTTTCCGGCGCTGTTGTACGAGCTCGACTACATCGAACGATTCCTGCTGCTGAGTTACGACAAGCAGGTCACACAGGAGGGCATCGGAACCTGGCATGATTTCGTGATGCGCTTTCAACAGTTTACCGGTCCGCTGACCGCGAAAGGGTTCGAGGATACCCTGCTGTACGTCTACAACCGCTTGGTCTCGCTGAACGACGTAGGCTCGAGTCCCGACAGTTTTGGGGTTACCGCGGCCCAGTTCCACCAGTTCAACCGCAAGCGCTCGCATTCTTACCCGCGTGCGATGAACAACACCGCAACGCACGACACCAAACGCGGCGAGGACATGCGGGTGCGGCTGCACGTCTTGAGCGAGATGCCGGGAGAGTGGGAGAAACAGCTGCGCGCCTGGCGCAAGCTTACCACAAAGCTCAAGCCCACCGTCGGTGGTGCCGGGGTCCCGGATCGCAACGATGAGTACTTCCTGTACCAAACCCTCCTTGGTACCGCCGAGCCCGAGACGTTGGAGTCGCCCGAATATCTGCAGCGTATCAAAGACTACACCATCAAGGCGGTGCGCGAAGCCAAGGTGCACACCGCCTGGCTCAAGCCGGATCAAAGGTATGAAGACGGGTATTTGCAGTTCATCGAGAAGCTCTTGACCTCACCTCAGGGCGCCGGCTTTCGCGAGGCCTTCATCCCGTTCCTGCGCAAGCTGCGCTTCTACGGCGCGTACAACACGCTCTCGCAGTTGGTCTTGAAGCTGTTTGCTCCGGGCTTCCCCGACCTGTATCAGGGAACCGAGTTCTTTGACCTCTCGTTGGTGGATCCCGACAACCGTCGCGCGGTCGATTACGAGCGCCGCGCCGCGGTGCTCTCGGAGTTTGAGGCGAACCCGCCTGCCGACCTCACGGCGGTTGCCGAGCGCGACCGCGCTCAGCCGAGCGAGCGAGCGAAACTGTTTGCGCTGTGCGAAGGATTGAGGCTTCGTCGGGAATGGATCGCGCTGCTCGATTCGGCCGAGTACACTCCGCTTGCAACCGAGGGGAAGCATTCCGAGTCGCTGCTTGCCTACATGCGGCGCTCAGGTGAGAGCTGCCTCGTGGTGGCGGTGCCGCGTTTCCTGAGCCTGGTTGTGCCGGAGGGCGTTGCGCCGCTCGGACGCGAGGCGTGGCACGACACGCGCCTGGTGTTACCGGAAGGTGCCCCAGGCGTGTTCTACGAGCACTACTCCGGAGGCGAGGTGCACGCCGAGAGCGGCTCGGTAGCGGCCGGAGCGCTGTTTGAGCGGTTCCCGTTCGCGATTCTGAGCTCGGGCGCGCCCGCGAGCTGAGCCCGCGAGCCAATTGCGCCAGGTTGCGGGTGACGGGTTGTGGCCGCCGGCCGATATTCTCGTCATATTTTGGTATATTTAGCTCAGACGGTGCATCTAAGCCCGTTGGGCCCGGAGGGGACGGAGAGTGAAGATTATGAGAACGTGGAAACCTGCAATGATCGTGGCGGCGGTTGTGGCGGCGGCGCTGCTGTTCGGCGGCTGCGACTCCGGCGAAGAGATCGGACGCGAGGAAGCCGAAGAGCGGCGAGCGATCAGTCAATCCGAGATACTTGATCTGACCGAGCAGCGCCCCGGAGGGCAGGGCTTTGAGGTTGGTACCGTCGGGGGAACCTGGCGCACAAGCGTCAACAACGACCCGCGAAGCTTCAATAAGCTCACCGCGCGCGATGCCGACACCCGGGGCGTGATCGACGGGCTCTACGACTATCTTGCCGACTACGACCCCTACGAGCGCGAGTTCAAACCGAACTTGGCTTCGTTCGAGGTGGAGATAGACGAAGAAGCCGACGAGTTGCGCGTGATATACACGCTGCGCGAAGACTTGTACTGGACCACGCCCGACAGCGACCCGGAGGACTGGGTTCCGGTTACCAGCGACGACGTGGTGTTCTGGTACGATGAGATCCAGGCCGAGCGCGGCGTACAGCATCCGGCCTACCCGGGGCAGTACATCGAGATGGAAGACGGTTCGCGCGAGCGCATCGAGATCGAGAAGCTCGATGAGCGCAGCTTCGTGTTTCACTACCCTCGGATCGTGCAGAACCCTATTCTTTCAACCAACATGGTCTTCGGGCCGAAGCACATCTATCAACCGGCGCTCGAGGACGACGGCGTTCAGGGTGTGCTCGATGTGCTGAGCGTCGATACCGACCCGAAGAGTATTCCCTCGGTCGGCGAGTATCACCTTATCGAGTACGAGCCCGGGCAGCGCGTGGTGCTGCAGCGTAACCCCAACTACTTCAAAACCGACGACGACGGCACGAGCTTGCCGTACCTCGAGCGCGTGATCGTGCGCATTGTACCCGACAAGAACAGCGAGTTCTTGATGTTTCGCGACGGTACGCGCGATTCGTACACGCTGCGCCCGGAAGACCTCGATCCGTTGCTGCGCGCGAGCGGCCGAGACTACACCGTGTATAACGGCGGTGCGGCGCTCGGCGCATCGTTTTTCACCGTCAACCAGAACCCCACCGCGGTTCCGGAGCCGAAGCTGAGTTGGTTCTCGCAGAAGGAGTTTCGCCAGGCTTTGAGCTCGCTGCTCAACCGTCCACGTATCGTGCGACAGGTGTACCGCGGCCTTGCCGAACCGGCGCACCACTTCTTTGCGCGGCCGAACCCTATGTTCGACGAGGACATTCGTCTTGAGTACACCTACGACCCCGAGCGGGCGGTAGAGCTGCTTGCCTCAATCGGGATCGAGCAAGACGATGCGGGCGTTATGCGCGACGAGGACGGTAACCGCATCGAGTTTACGATCTCGCTCGGGGCCGAGAACAACATCGGTATCGATATGGCTCAGATCCTCTCCGACGAGCTCGACGAGATCGGGATCAACGCGCGAGTGCGTCCGGTAGATTTCCAGCGGCTTGTCGAGATGCTACAGAACACCTACGACTGGGACGTGGTGCTGGTCTCGCTCGGCGCCAACTACTGGCCCTCGAGCGGCAGCAACGTCTGGCAGTCGAGCGGCAACTTCCACCTTTGGCATCCGCTACAGGACGAGCCCGCCACCGAGTGGGAGGCTCGGATCGACCATCTCTATAACGCCGGGCGGTTCGAGAAGGACGAAGAGCGCGCGAAGGAGATCTACGACGAGTATCAGCGCATACTGCTCGAGCAACTGCCGGTGATCTACACCGTGCATCCGATCTCGTTCCAAGCGGTGCGCGATCGGTGGGGCAACGTGTTCTACGACACCCTGCGCGGACTCGACACAACTTATGTGTATCTCAAAGACGAATAGGGAGCCGGCGAACTTCGGATGAATCCGCTCAAACTTGCGTGGCGAGTGATCGGACAGCTGTTATACAACTTCAGAGCGCGGAGACCGCTTGCGGCGTTCGTCGCCGGGCGCCTCCTCTCGATGGCGGTGTTGCTGTTCTTGCTGGGGCTCGCGGTGTTCGCGCTGATGCAGCTCACTCCCGGCGATATCGTCGAGAACTACATTCGCGGTCAGATGTTCACGCTCGGCGAGTTTCGCCAGGACGACAACATCTACACCGAGGAAATGATCGAGATGGCGCGCGAGCGGCTGGGGCTCGACCGCCCGTTCTACGTGCAGTACGGTAACTGGTTGCGTCAGGTGTTCCTCGAGCGCGACCTCGGACGCACCCTGATCGCGCGTGCGCCGGTGCTGTTTCTGATCCGCGATCGCATGATCAACTCCTTGATCTTGAATCTTATCTCGCTGGTGTTTCTCACCGTGATCTCGTTCGGGCTCGGCATCTACTTCAGCTCGAAGGTGGGAACGCGCGTGGATGTTGCCGCAACGAGTACCGCGCTGTTTTTTCACGCGTTTCCCGGCATTCTCATGCTGATTCTGCTTCAGCTGTTTGCCGCGGTCAGCGGATGGTTTCCGATCACCGCGTACCCGCCGTTTCCGTTTCGTGAAGCGCCGGTGTCGTTTGTGTTCAGCTACGCGCACCATGTGTTTCTGCCGCTACTCGGCGCCTTTCTCTCAGGGGTAGGCGGTACCATGCGAATGATTCGCGCCACGATGCTCGATCAGCTCGGGCAGCCGTACGTAACGAGCCTGCGCTCGCGCGGGATCAGCGAGCGACGTATCTACTTTGCGCACGCGTTTCGCAACACACTGAATCCGTACATCACCAGCAGCGCGAATCTCTTCGCGAGTCTGTTCTCCGGCTCGCTGATCCTCGAGATCATTTTTTCGTACCCCGGGATAGGACGGCTGATGTACGAGGCGGTGCGGCAGGAGGACATCAATCTGGTATTGGCGAACTTGATGTTCATAAGCTTTCTGGTTTTGGTCGGGATGGTGGTGGCCGATATCCTGCTCGCGGTGGTAGATCCGCGGATACGGTACTCCAAGCATTAACGGGCGGCCTGCGGTATGATGAAACGAGTTTGGGCCGGTGTTCGCCGGCGACCGATAGCGCTGATCTCATTCGTCGTCTTGGTGCTTCTCTACACCGCGATGATCTTCGCGGAGCTGGTGACGCCGTATAACCCGCATACCGTGTTTCGAGACCACAGCTACCATCCCCCCAACGTAACGCTGTACTCGAGCGAGCACGGGTTCGGGCTGCAGGTGCAGGAGCGCATTCTGGTAGACCAGCTCAACTGGCGCTACGCGCGCGTGCGCGGCGAGTACCATCCGGTTCGGTTCTTTGTGCGCGGTCCGAGTTATCGCCTCTGGGGTCTGTTCGAGACCGATATTCACCTCTTCGGAACCGACGCACCGTACGGAGACGACGGGCGGACCTGGGAACAGGGGGGGCGTAACCACCCGGTGTTTCTCTTCGGCGCGGATCACATGGGGCGCGATCTCTTTACGCGTGTGATACACGGCTCACGAATCTCGCTCACGATTGGATTTGTCGGGATCGCGATATCGCTGACGCTTGCGGTCATCCTCGGGGGGCTCGCGGGCTACTACGGAGGGATGCTCGACTGGCTCCTCATGCGGTTTGCCGAGTTCGTGATCTTGATCCCGGGCTTGTACTTGATTCTGTTTCTGCGCTCGGTGCTGTCGCACGATCTCGATCCCGGTCAGTCGTTTATGCTGATCACGGTGATTCTGTCGTTTGTGGGATGGCCCGGAAGCGCGCGACTGATCCGCGGGATGGCGCACAGCATCAAGCGCGAGGACTTCATCACCGCGGCCGAGCTCGACAGCATACCGCCGCTCGTGATTGTGTTTCGGCAGATCGTGCCGCAGATGGCGTCGATTCTGATCGTAAGCGTTGCGCTCGGCATCCCGAGCTTCATCCTCGGCGAGACGGTGCTGTCGTACCTGGGGCTCGGGGTTGTGGATCCGGCGGTAAGCTGGGGCAGCTTGTTGAACCGCGAGATCTCGACCTTGAACAACCTCACGCGTTTCCCGTGGTTTCTCTGGCCGGGGGTATTCTTGATCGTTACCACGCTGGCGTTCAACTTCATCGGCGATCTGCTACGCGACGTCGCCGACCCGTACTATCGCGAGCGGCGTCTTGAGCGCAAGTAGAGCAGAAGGGAGCAAAGGGGAGCGGTATGCTGCTGGAAGTCGATAATCTCGAGGTTGAGTTCGCGACCGGCCAAGGGCCGCTGCACGCGGTGCGGGGGGTGTCGTTCGAGATAGCCGAAGGCGAGGTGCTCGGAGTGGTGGGTGAGAGCGGATCCGGAAAGAGCGTAACCGCGCACTCGATCCTGCGTCTGCTGCCCGGCAACGGTGCGGTTGTCGGCGGCGATATTCGCTACCGCGGCGGCTCGGTGCTGCAGTACTCGCCGGCGACGTTGCGCTCGTTTCGTGGGCCGAAGGTCTCGATCATCTTCCAGGAGCCGGGGCGCTCGTTCGACCCAATCTATACGGTCGGGAAAGCGCTCGAAGAAACGCTCCGCGCGCACAACCCGGATATGCCGGAGGGCGAGGTGCGCGAGCGCTCGATCCGGCTGCTGCGTGAGACGCATGTTCCGTACGCCGAGCAGCG
>PUOW01000121.1 GCA_003552185.1 Spirochaetaceae bacterium | reverse complement strand
CCCGAGCTCGCCGCGCTTCGAACTCGCCTTGTGCTTGGCGCGCTCCCGTCGGCGGTTTCGGCGCTGATGCAAGCCGGCATATGCCCCGATTTCGTTGTACACACCGACGGAGGCGAGTACGCGGCGGAACACCTTACCGCGCTACGCGGACACAGCGTCCCGATCGCAATGCCCTGGATCGCCGGACGCGGCGTTCACCGCCTCGAACTACCGGTAGCGCCGTTCTCACAAGGGGGTATCGTGGAGGACACCGTCTGCGAGTTGGCCGACCGGCCGGTTCCGGCCGTTCCTGCGAACGGCACCGTAGCGGGGTCTGCGCTCGAGCTTGCGCTGTTGTTTCGCCCGCGCGCGATTGTATTCATCGGCCTCGACCTCTGCACCGACGACCTCGCGCTGCATGCACGGCCGCACGCGTTCGAGCACTATTACCAGCGCGGTGTTACCCGCCTGCGGCCGTACCTCACGACGCAGTTCATGGTTGCGGAGGCATTGCCGCGTGTTACCCGCCGAGCGCGTCGCTCGCGAGCGCTCGAGACCTACGCCGAGTGGTTCTCGGGTCGCTTGCAAGGCTGCGAGCGGCCGGTATACCGCGTGCCTCGTTCGGCTACCGTGATATCAGGCCTCACCGCCGAGCTCGAGAGTCTCACCGAGCTACCCGCAGTTGTGGAGCGCAGCGGCACGCCCTCGCATAGCTGCCGCGCCTCAGTTGGTTCCGGCCCGCCTCTGCGGGAGCGCGCTCGGCGCGCGCGCGCGGCGTTACGGGGGCTCCGCGACTCAGTAGCCGAGCTGCCGCGCGCTGCGTCGATACTCGCCGACGGTGGGATCGCCGGCGTCGAGAAGCTCGGCCCAAGCCCGCTCCGCCGGGCGTTGCAACTCGCGCATTACCTCGAACCTCAAGCGGTGAACCGTGTTCTCGGAGCGGAGCTCGGCAGCGTCGGCGAGTATGAAGAGCGGCTTCAGGCAATCCGGGGCGAGATCACCGATCATCTTGATCGCGTTGAGCGGGCGCTCCGGTCGATACCCCAAACGGACACGAGCTATGAGCGCGAAACCGAATCATAGAAGCACACCGCACAACTCAACCGCCGCGCTACAGGCCAACCTCCGCGCGCTTCGCCGCTGCGAGCACAACGCGGCCGCGGCGGCCGCGGTTGCGCGCGCGGTACCGCTCGAGACGGTATGGCCCGCCGACTCAAAGACCGGGCTCCCGGTTGCGGTAGCGTCCGGCGTGTCCGGAGAGATAACGCTGCACTCGCGCTACGATCCGGTCCGCGAGGCCGACCGCGCTGTTCAGTCGCTCGGGGACGGCGGCTTCGTGGTAATGTTGGGGCTCGGGTTGGGGTACCTGCTCGAAGCGCTGGCCCGCGCGCGATCGTTCGATCAGGTGTTGGTGCTCGAGTCGGACGCGCGGCTGCTTCGGTCGCTGTGCGCGATGCGAGACTTCAGCGAGGCTCTCGGCGATGAGCGTGTGCATCTGCGGATAGAACCGCAGCCCGACAAGATCGAGGCGCTGATTCGCGACCGGTACATCCCCGCGATCCACGGCGGGATGGAGCTCCTGGTGCTACAAGGCGCGCGGCGACTCAGCCCGCAATGGTATGACTCGGTGTCGCGCGTTCTCAAAGCCGCCACCGAGAGCGCGCTGGCCGAGTACCACACACAGCGCAAGCTCGCTCGGCGATGGTTCATGAACACGATCGTGAATCTCCAGTGTCCGGCGACCTACGCCGGCGACGGCTTCGCGGAGCTCTGCGCGCGGCTGCCACGGGAGCGCAAGACCGTGATCCTGGCCGCCGGGCCTTCCTTACGTCCCGAACTCACACGACTTCAACGCCTCCGGGGCGAGTGTTCGCTTCTCGCCACCGACAGCACCCTACCCGCGCTTGCCGCCGCGGGTCTCGAGCCCGACCTCGTCGTTTCAATCGATTGCCAGCAAGCCGGGTATCACCATCTGCTCGGCGCTTCGCCCGGCAAGGCGGTCGGCGTGCTCGACCTCGCATCCCCTCCGTTATTGGTTCGTAGCTTCCGCCGGCGCATGATGGTTTCGAGCACCCACCCGCTTGCGCGCTACCTCACCGCGCGGCTCGGCCGGCCGACGCCGCTTGACCTCAGCGGCGGCACGGTAACTTACGCTGCGCTCGCGCTCGCGTTGGAGATCGGGATTGAAGAGATCGAGCTACTCGGAGCAGACTTCGGGTACCCGGCAAAACACTCCTACTGCGTCGAGACCTATCTCGACCGCTACTTCCGCACTCGAGTCACACGCGCGACGCCTCTCGAACAACTGCATCTCGAGTTTGTGTTCGAAGAGCCGGGCCTTGCTCTCGATCCCGAGGCCGGCCCCGGCGCGTATACCGCGCCGCGAATGCGTCGCTACCGAGCGGCGGTCGCGAACCTCGCGGCTCGCCACGGGCGCAGCCTAGTGCCGGACGAGCGCGCGCCGGGGCGCTATAGAGTTGAGCGATCGAGCTCGGAGCAGCAGGGGTCGATTGCACCCGGCCGGGGGGCTTTCAGCGAACACGACGGCGTATCGCCCGAACGCGCACGCGCGGTTCTTCACGAGTACCGAGACGCGCTCAAACGGATACGGCCGAGCCGTCCGTATCACGAGTTTGTCGCCGGCCTGTCGCTTCCCGAGCGCGAGCTGTGGTCCTCAGTGCTGCCGCTGCTTCCGGCCTTTTTCCGTACGCAAGACCGCCGTGGTGTTGCCGCGGCCGAGCGCGCGTTACGCTGGGCGCTCGGGCGGCTCAACCTCGTACTCGAACGTGATTCCGGCGTAGCCGACAATGGTGTCGCCGCCGATCAGATCGAAACTGGTGTAATGCCCGATCAGTCGTGCGACCCCGGCTCCGCGTAAACGCGCAAACTGCGCTGCGCAGGCGCCGGCTCCCATCGAGCACGCCGCCCGATACCGCAGTGCCTGGTCGATCGCGAGCTGCGGCTCGAGCCTCAGCAGCGGATCGATCGCACGCCGGTCGTTCTCGCCCTTCACCCAGTCTATGGCCTGCGACGCGGATCCGTGCGAGGTGAAGCCGAAATTCGGACCGTAATGCGTGAGGTCGGTAGAACCCACTACCACAAGGGCACCGTCGCGGGCACCATCGAGCTCAGCGAGCGTCTCGGCGAGTTCGATCGCCTGTTTATCCGGCGGGGCACGCAGATAGAGAACCTCGGTCTCCGGGAAGAGTCGCTTCACAAGCGGCAGTTGCACCTCAACGCTGTTGTCGGGATCACGGTCGTCGCGGCACTCAAGACGCCGGCGCACCTCGGCACGCAGCTCGGTCGCGGCTGCAAGCGAGCCCAGCGGCGTCTCGAAGCGATCCTCGGGAGCCACCAACACCGGGTCTCCGGGACGCAGATGACCACCGACCACCACAACGCATCGAACCCGCTGGGGCAGCGCCCGTAATGCGGCGTACGCCAGCGCTCCTGAGAAGGTCCACCCCGCGTGCGGCACCACCACCGCGGCGGCCGCACCGGCGTGCTCGAACTGCTCGGCGCGGATCTCGAACTCCGCGACGGCTTCGAGAACTCCCCCGGCGCTGCGAGGATACCACCCCGCAGGTAGCTTTCGCGGTCTCGTTTCTCCCATCATAAACGCCATTATAACATCCGGCGAAATCTGCCGATACTAGAAGCGTTGATAAGAGCGCGAACCTATAGCTATAATGGAGCTTATGAATAAATCGATACCCGCGGCCTTCACGGCCCTCACGGTAGTCTTCTTGATCGGCCTCGCGTTGACGTTCGTGTTTCGCATGGAGCAGCGCCGCGCCGAGAACCTATCGGCGCGCGAAGCTGCCTTTCGCAGCGTGGTAACCAATCTCGCTGAGGCCTACCGTGAAGGCGCCACGCCGGCCTCCACCTCTACCCGAGAGGTCGTCAAGCCGCATCTCGAGGAGCTGCGAGGACCACGCGTGTTCACGGTGTACCGTTACGACGACGGGCTCGAGTATCTCTGGACGTACTCGCCTGCGTACATCCGCACCGGAGCACGGGCCAACGTCGCGGTTCCCGGTCTCCCGAGCTTCTCTTACAACGATCTCACCGAGGGACAGGTATCGCGCTCGATACAAGGCGCGGACGAAGAGACCTGGATAGTAGAGGCGATCTACCCGCTGTTGCTCGGCTCCGATTTCTTCATCCCGCTGCGAGATTCGCTGATCGCCCTTCTCGCGTTCGCCGCTTTCACGCTGCTCGTAACCCTCATCTCGGCACGGCGGAACGCGCGTGCCGCCTACGCCGACGGCACCGATGAAAGCGAGGAAGCGCCGGTTCTGTCGCTCGACCCCGATGCAGCTAAGGCCCCGGAATCCAAGCGCGCCCCGTTCGACGATATCGATCTCGATTTCCACAAACCGGAAATCCCCGACGATATAGACTGGGAAGATCAAGACTGGGAAGAAAGCCCGCAACCCGGGCCCGGGCTCGAGGAGTTCGATCTCGACCTCGATTCGGTCCCGTCCGAGGATTACGCCTTTACCGGCCCCACCGATCTCGCGGATGATCTCGGGGAGGGCCTCGAGCAGCCGTCGCCGGACGGAGAAACGCCGATCCAGGAGCCGGGCGCAACCGAGACCGAGACAACGCATCCTCACGGCGCCGAGCGCGAACAGCGCACAAGCCTCGCGCGCCGCGTCGGGCAGGCGATTGAGCGCGCGGCTGCGGAAGACGATAACCTTGCTTTTGCAATCTTGCAGTACCCGGAGCATGCCGAGATCGAACTCGAAGAACTCGAGCAGACCTTTGCCGACGCGGCGGAGGCCGAGGTGGTCGATCTGATGGACAAGCGATTCGCGGCTCTGCTCCCGCGCCACGACCTCGGGCACGCACTGCACCGCCTAAAGCGCCTGCAGACCGAGCGCGCCGCGGAACAGGAGCTCCCGGCCCCGAGCGTAGGCCTATCGGCGCGAAACGGGCGTCTCATTTCCGGAGACCGCCTGATCAACGAGGCTCGAGTTGCCCTACAACGCGCCGAACGCGAGCCGGAGCGCATCATGGCGTTTTCGGCCGACCCCAATCGTTTTCGCGAGTATATCGCGCGCAGACGGTAAGCTCACTCAGATGCCGAGCGCGAGAGGTCGGCAAGCGGGCGGAGCAGCCGCGCCACCTCGTTCGCGGTTACACGCACGAGGTAGTCGGCCTCGAGGCTGCGCTCACCGTACCCCGACGCCCAGAACTCATCCGCGACCACGTACAACGCGAGCTCGTGACGATCTCCCCGGTCGGTCCGGACCGCGACTCGCGCATCGGGCTCCCGATTGATCTCCAACTCCGCTCGCGGGCGCACCTCCTCGCCGGTTGCGCGGTCCAGCGCGGCAAGCACCGCACGCACCTCGCCGGCGCTCGGATCGGGCGCCGAACTCGGTTCGGTGCGCTCCGCCTCCGCGTTGCGCACGTACTCGCGCGCTCTCCAGGAATCGAAGCTCTCGTACTGCAGCCTGTAGCGCTCGCCCGGCGACTCAACCGTCAATTCGCGGATGCGGCCGGGCTCGAGGTCGCCGGGGAACACGCGTCGCTCTATATAGAACTCCCGCTCGGCCGGAAAGAGATCGCGCAGCCGGCCGTCGGCGAGCCGCACTCCGTCGAACTGCCCCCCGCCGACGTACACGCCGGTTTCGGTACGCGATCCGAGCATCACAGACACACGCGAACCGTCTTCGCGCTCAATCTCGACCTCAATGCGCCGTTCGGCATCCAACCCGTAGCGATTGGGTTCAAACGCCGGCTCACGCGTCACGGTTCGAAGCACCTCGGCGCGCTCCAACCCGGCCACCGCCGCCGCAACGCGGTCGCTGCGGGCCGGCCGTCTCGGCTCAGGCTCGCTCACCCACCAACGTTCGTGTTCGCGCTCGAGTCGCATCCGGTGGCCGTCGAACGCCAGCTCGAGAGCTACCGCTTCCGCCGGCGAGCTCGACACCACCGGCACCGCGACCGAGGAATCACGGCGCAGACCCACGATCGTCCCGATGATCAGCAGAATCAAGGCCGACGCCGCGGCGATCGGCCGAACGGAATCTCGTAGACTCATACGCATACGCGTCACCGAGGAGCGGAACTCTGCACGCCCTCACCCGTGTTCCAACTCGAGCGCCTCGAGTGTCGCTTCAGCCGTCGCCTTCTATACCACACGCCGACGATCACAACCGTGAGCGGCACCAGGAATGTGTTTACGCTGCGAGCGACCCATGCGTGAAACGCGCGCGTGGTGGGATGAGCGATCGCGTCGAGCCGGCGTTCGGTAGGCGCTCGACGCCGTAGCCCGGTGAGCGACTCGTCTCCTACCACCCAGTGAGCGGCGTTCTCGATAAACCGAAACGTGCCCAGCGGAGCAGCGAGCTGCTGCATATCGCTTAAGGTACGCGCGCCCGAGATCACCACCGCCCTACCGGCAGCGCGTTCGGATGCGGCTTCCTCGGCCTCACCGTGCTCGCCGAACTCACCTTCAACCGCGACCGCCAACGGATAGGAACCGCTGAAGCGCCGCTCGGGCGGCGGACGGTTGTGCGAGCCGGGAGCAACATCGCGAGGATCTTCGAGATACCACGAATCGGACGAGCTGCGCGCTAAGACCGTGTGCTCAAGATCGGCGCGCCCGCGCTCCCCTTGGTCGGGTTCGGCCCGATCGAGCTCGAGCCGGCTCGGCCACAGCACGCCGATCTCGGTTACCCCGTGCATCACCGGATGATCGCCGCGCGCTTCCTCACCGCTTATCAACGGCCAGAACGGGTAAGGCTCCTCGTCCTCGAAGCGCGCTTCGCCCACCTGCCGTTCAACCGGGATTGGGCGATTTTCGGGATCAAGCACAAGGGCCGGGTGCACCACGACCCCGTAGCGCGCGAAGAGGTCGGCGACATACGGGTTGCGAACCGCCTGCACCTCGGCTCCCAGCTCGGGCTCCACACGAACTGCGTCGAGGGCCGCAACCACTCCGCCGCCGCTCGTGAGATACCGCTCGAGACGCTCCGCGGCCTCGGTGTTGAGCTCCGAGTTTCCGACCAGCAGCAGTCCCGAGAGTTCTTGCGGCAGCTCCTCGTTGAGATCGACCACCCGCAGCCGAAACCGCCGCGCGAGGTGGTTCGCGAGCAACTGCAGAGAGTCCTGCACCGAGATCGACGGATCGCCGATCGCTACTCCGAGTGTGCGGCGCTCACCGCGCTCGAGCGCCGCGATCGCCGAGGTAAGCTCGAGCTCTATCTCGTTCGGCTCGAACACGAGCGGCATGACCTCGCGACGATCCCGATACTCAACGACGATACCGGAGTACACGCGCGTCGTGTCGCTCTCGGCGCCGCGCTCGAGCTGCACCCGCTGCGGCACCACCCCGAGCTCCTCGGCCTCCCTCCTCCGCTCTTCGGACTGCTCGGGGTCATACACCGAGAGTTCGATTCTGTCGCCCGCGCGTCGCACGTACTCTTCGAGGTACTCCTCTATATGCCGCGTCTCGGCGGTGCGTTCTCGAAGACTCCCTGAGATGTAGTACCGGACCGCGACCGGGTCCTCGAGTCGCTCCCATACCGCCTCGGTTGCCGGCATCACCGAGAAGGCTTGATCCTCGGTGAGATCGATCCGCACCGAGAACAGCATCACGTTCGCGGCCAGTAGTACCAGCACCGCGATCACCGCGACGGTCTTTCCTATCCGCACAACACACTCGCGCATAGCACACCTGTACACCGCATTCATTCTACGGCACGTGCGAGTCGCTGCTCGCAGAGAAACAACGCGAGCAGCACCAACACGAGGTAGTAGCCCACTGCGCCGGTATCGAGTACACCGCGCGTGAAGCCGCGAAACTGATACTCCAACGACACCGCGCGAAGCAGATCCGCCGGTAGGCGCGGCAACGGCGCAAACGCCGCGAGCTGATGCGTTGCGCTCAACGCAAACAGCGTCAAAACGCCCGCGAGGTACGCGGTCACCTGGCTGCGCAGCCGCACCGAGACCGGCATCATGATCGCAAGACTCGCGCCGGCGAGTAGAAGCGCTCCGATGTACTCCGCCACGATCTCGCCGAGGTCGAACACCCCGAGCCGCATCACGGTAAGCGGCACAAACAGAGTGAGCGCCAGCATCAGCACCACCACCGTCAACGCGCCGAGAAACTTTCCAACTACGATCGCGCGATCACCGATCGGCGCACTCCGCAACAGCTCCAGGGTTCCACCGCGACGCTCCTCGACCCAAAGGCGCATCGTGAGCGCGGGCAACAGCACGATATACAAAACCGGAAACGCCACAAAGTATCCGCGCAAACTCGCCTGATCCATACCGACGAAGTCATAAAACCAGAAAAACCATACCGCGGCCGGAACCAAAAACCCGACCACCACGGCGTACGGAACACCACTCGCAGCGTACTGGCGCAGCTCCTTGCGAAGCACCGCCCGGACCGAGCCGAAGGCTGTCCGGCGCTTGTTCTCGGTAGCGGTCATCGCGCGCCTCCCGGTGACTGCCGCTCCGGAGGTTGCGCCCCGCCGGCGGCGGTTAGCTCGGCGAAGACCTGCTCGAGCTCGCCTGAGGCAATCTCTTCGAGGCCTTCAAGACGACAGTTATGTCTCACAGCCCAGTCGAAGAAAAAACCGCCCTCGAGCGAAGATTCGGCCGGAGAAACCTCCAACACCCAGACCTCGCGCCGCCCGGTCGCGCCGGCGGTCGCAGCGGCGGTCGCAGCGGTGCCGCGGACTTCGTCCGCACCCTTGTTCACGCCCTCGTCCGCATCCGCGCCGGCGGCCGCCGCCGTGCCTTCGCGCAGCAGATCGACCGTCGCGATTTCCCTGCAGTCGCGTAGGCTGCTGTCGGGACGGAAGCCCCTGGGAGAATCGGAGGGCGCCACCACACGCAGCCTGAAGCGACGGCCTGCGCCGGATCCCGCAATGAGTTGCTGCGTGGGCCCTTCGCCGACCACACGACCCGAGGATAGTAACACCACTCGCTCGCACAGCGCCTCGACCTCCCCAAGCAGATGCGTCGAGAGCAGCACCGCTTTCTCGCGCGCAACATCGCGCAGCAGCGCGCGAATCTCGCGCATTTGATTCGGGTCGAGACCTGTGTGCGGTTCGTCGAGAATTAGAATCGGCGGGTCATGCACCAGCGCCTGCGCTATACCGAGCCGCTGCCGATACCCGCGCGAGAGTTCGCGCACCGGCCTCTGTAGCACATCCGCTATGCCGCACCGCTCGGCGACGCGCTTCACCGCAGCATCGCCTCGGCCGTCAGCGCCTCGGCCGT
>PUOW01000175.1 GCA_003552185.1 Spirochaetaceae bacterium | reverse complement strand
CCAGCGCGCCCGCCGTCGGCCTGCCTCGCGCGCGCGCTGCGCCGCGCGGCGCCCACCCGGCCGCCGGCCCTCACCCGCGGGCCCGCCCGCCCGCGCGCCCGCGCCACGCGTTTCCGCGGGCCGCCGCGGCGCCCCGCCTGCCCGCGGCGCCCCCGCGTCATCTCGTTGCCCCGCTCGGGCGCCCGGGCCGGCGCGCACGGGGGGCGGGGGAGCGGGAGCGGTGGCGTGACGAACGAAGTGAGGTGTAGTATATTAGCGGCATGGAGAATAGCATGCTTGTGGAAGCCGAAATCTGGACGGTTGCGCGAACCGATAAAGGCAACGCGGTGTTGGTGAAGCCGCTGGGCTCGGAGCGTGCGGTCCCGATTTTCATCGGGCAGCTCGAGGCGCAATCGATCTTGATTGGGCTTGGCAACGTCCCGATGCCGCGACCGCTTACGCATGACCTCATGATCGTGCTGTTGGAGAAGCTCAACGTCACGATCGAGCGGGTTGAGATCACGGAGCTCAAGGACGGTACGTTCTACGCGCAGCTGCAGATCAAGCAGGGCATGAAGAAGCTCACGATAGACTCACGTCCCTCCGACGCGCTTGGGCTGGCCGCCCGTTTGCACTGCCCGGTCTTCATCGCCGAGGCGGTGGTCGACGAGGCCGGCATCTCGGTCAACATGATTCAAACCGAGGAGCCCGAAGACGCCGAACAAGCCGAGGATGAGCTCGCCGGCGAGGGCGAGACCACGGTAGGGGAAACTCCGCTCGAACAAGAAAAGAACCGCCTCCTCGAAGAGCTCCAAAAGGCCGTAGAACAAGAGAACTACGAGGAAGCCGCGCGTCTGCGCGATCGCATTAACGAACTCTCTTAGGCGCTATAGCCGGGTAACTCGCTTTAACTTTTGCTTTTTGGCCCTTATACTGAAAGCCATATGCTTAGCATGACACGGTCGTGCAGACTGTGCGGTCGCGCCGAACGTGCGGCCGTGCCGAGCGTTGTTCGGTCGAGTAAGGAGCGCGCAGATGAAGTTTCCCGGGTTCAGTCACTACCTCACCGGCGTCTTGGTGCCGGTTGCGTCTCTGCGGAGTGCCGACAGCTGTGGAGTCGGCGAGTTTGCCGACCTTCCGGCGCTCGGACGCTGGTGTCGCACGGTTGGGCTGGAGGTCGTCCAGATCCTGCCGGTGAACGACACCGGCGGTGAGAGCTCGCCTTACAGCGCGTTGAGCGCTTTCGCGTTGCACCCCATTTACCTGCGTCTCTCGGACGTTCCCGAGGTTGCCGCACACGAAGATCTCCAGCGGCAGGCCGTTGAGCTTCGCGAACGCTTCGAGCACGAGAAGCGCTTTCCGTACGCCGATGTGCTCGCCGGCAAGCTCAAGGTGCTGCGCGCGGCCTACGAGCGCGCACTCCCGGCGCTGCTAAACGCCGCCGCTCCCACCGCCGCGGGTGCCCCCGGCGGTGCGGGCGGCGCGGGCGGCCCGGCCGGCGAGGCCGCCTCGGCCGGCGGAGCCGGCACCGGGGCGGCCACAGCGGCTGCACCCGACGCCTTGGCCGAGTTTGTGGCCGACAACCCCTGGGTGAAGCCCTACGCGGTGTTTCGCGTGCTCAAAGACCGCGAGCAGCAGCGCGCCTGGCGTCAGTGGCAGATCTGGGTCGAGGAGCGCAACCCGTCGGCTCGGCGAATCGAGGAGCTTTGGGCCGACCCGGAGCTGCGCGACGAGCTCTTCTTCTACGTCTTCCTCCAGTGGCGCTTGGAGCAGCAGCTGCGCGCCGCCGCGAAGGAGCTCAGCGAGCAGGGCGTGTTCCTCAAGGGCGACCTTCCGATCCTGATGAACGAAGACAGCGTAGATGTGTGGGCCGACCGCGAGATCTTCATCCCGGAGCTGCGCGCCGGCGCGCCGCCGGATTACTTCAGCGAGACCGGCCAGAACTGGGGCTTCCCGATCTACGACTGGGAGGTGCTCGCGCGGCGCGACTACGACTGGTGGCGGCGCAGGCTGCACCAAGCAGACAAGTTTTATCACGCGTATCGCATCGACCATGTGCTCGGTTTTTTCCGTATCTGGGCGGTTCCCGAGACGCATTTTACCGGTATGTTGGGGCACTTCTACCCGTCGAGCCTTATCGCGAGCTCGTCGCTGCATGAGCTCGGGTTCGGCGACGACCGCATCGAGTGGCTCGCGGAGCCGCACATCCGCGGTGAGCAGCTGCGCGACGAGCTCGGCGGCCACACCGACGCCGCGATCGAGGCGTGCCTCCAGCAGCTCGGCAACGAGGACCTCTACGTCTTCCGCGCCCAAATCGCCGGGCGCCCCGCGGGCGAAAAGCCGATCGCGGCGCTGGACCTCCCCGAGGAAGTCCTCGAACGCCTCCTGAGCTACTACCGCGATCGCGCGCTGGTGCGCGTAGAGGAAGGCCGCTGGGCCCCCACCTGGACCTACCGCGACTGCACGCGTTTCGCCGATCTCTCCGACACCGAGCGCGAGCGCTTCGAGTACCTGGTGGCGCAGGCCGCCGAGGAAAACGAGGAGCTCTGGGCCGAGAACGGGAGGCGGCTGCTCGGCTTTATGAGCGAAACCGTGGATATGCTCGCGTGCGCCGAAGACCTCGGCGTGATCCCGCGCAGCGTGCCGAAAACGCTCGCCGACCTCGGGATGCTCAGCCTCAAGATTCCGCGCTGGACGCGGCACTGGGATGTTGAAGGCGAGCCGTTTGTGCCGCCCTCGGAGTATCCGCTGCTGTCGGTCTGCGCGCCGTCGGTGCACGACACCACCACGATGCGCGAGTGGTGGGAGCGCGAGGAGGACCCGCCGGTGGTAGACGCGTTCTGGCGCGAGCTCGGCTTCGAGGAGGCGCGCTCGGCGCAGTACGACCCTGAGACCGCGCGGCGCGTCACCGAGGCGCTGCTCGAGACCAACTCGCTGATCTGCGTGCTGCAGCTGCAGGACCTCCTTGCGCTCGACGGCGGCCTGCAGCCCGAGGACGCCGGCGCCGAGCGCGTGAACATCCCGGGAACCTATAACCACTTTAACTGGACCTATCGCATGCCGATCGAGCTCGAAGCGCTCGAGGCGCGGCAGGGCTTGAACGAGGAGCTTGCGCGAATCGTTATCGCGCGCGCGAAGAGGAGTATCGAGAAATGAGTGTGAAACCCCTGTTGCTACGCCGATCCCACGACCCGGCCGGAGCCCGTGAGTTCCACGTAGCGCGGCGCGCGCGGGAGCTGTACGAGTTCGATCACAGCCTGTTCACGCTTACCGGTAACGTGGTGCTGGCCGATTTTCGCGCCGCGCGGCTGTTTGCGCACAAGATGAACCAGAAGAAGGACCTCGCCCGGAACCCCGAGGCGGCGGTGCGCACCTCCGAGGTGAACGCGATGGGGTTGCTCGACGAGATCCTGCATTATCTCATTCAGCTGTACCGCGAGCAGTACGGGGTCGGCATCTTCTCGCGCGCGCTCGATGCAATCGCCGAGAGCGTCGGCGCCGAGCAGCTCAACGACACCCTCGAGGCGTTCTGCACCGCGTTTCCGCCGCGCGCGGTGTACCGCGGCGAGAGCACCGTCGCGGAGTACCTGCGGTCCACGCACGAAGGCGTGCCGGGTCGTGAGCTCGCGTTCGAGGAGCTCATCATGCTGTGGGTCTCGAACGAGAACCCCGCGCTCACTCGGTTCGAGGAGCTGTTCGACGACCGCGAGCTCGAGACCGGAAGCGCGTACCGCGAGGTCATTCAGGCCACCCGGTCGTATTTCGAGACCCAGCCCGGGCTCGGCGAAGGCAGCCAAAGCCTGATCGAGCTACTGCTCGAACCCGCCCGGCGCCACCCCGAGTCGCTCGAGGCGCAGCTCGAGTTTTTGCGCGGTCGCTGGAGCCGCCTGCTCGGGCGCTTTCTGTTCCGCCTGCTGCGCAGCCTCGACCTCATCAAAGAAGAGCACGGCGCGCTCGGCATGGGCCCCGGTCCGCAGTACGTCTACGAGTACGGCGGTGTCGATGAAGAAAGCGAACGCTTCAGTCCCGACAAAGACTGGATGCCGAAGGTGGTGCTGCTCGCGAAAAGCACGCTCGTGTGGCTCGACCAGCTCTCGCGCAGCTACGGTCGCGAGATTCGTCGCCTCGACCAGGTCCCCGATCAGGAGCTCGACCGCATCGCGGCGCAAGGCTTCACCGGCATCTGGCTGATCGGGCTCTGGGAGCGCAGCAAGGCGAGCAAGCGCATCAAACAAATGTGCGGAAACCCCGAGGCCGAGGCCTCGGCCTACTCGCTCGAGAGCTACGAGATCGCCGGCGAGCTCGGCGGCTGGGACGCGCTTCGCGACCTCAAGTACCGCTGCTGGATCCGCGGCATCCGCCTCGGCAGCGACATGGTCCCGAACCACACCGGCATAGACAGCCACTGGGTGTACGATCACCCCGACTGGTTCGTGCAGCTCGACTACTGCCCGTTTCCGAGCTACAGCTTCAGCGGCGAGAACCTCTCGACGCGGCCCGGGATCGGGATCTTCCTCGAAGACCACTACTACGACCGCTCCGACGCCGCGGTGGTGTTCAAGCACGTAGACTTCAACACCGGGCGCGAGCGCTTCATCTATCACGGCAACGACGGCACCAGCATGCCCTGGAACGACACCGCGCAGTTGAACTTCCTGCACCCCGAAGCGCGCGAGGCGGTGATACAAACGATCTTGGGCGTCGCGCGCGAGTTTCCGATCATCCGCTTCGACGCCGCGATGACACTCTCGAAGAAGCATTACCAGCGTCTCTGGTTCCCGGAACCCGGTTCCGGCGGCGATATCGCCACGCGCGCCGAGCACGGTCTCACCAAGGAAGAGTTCAACCGCGCGATGCCGGAGGAGTTCTGGCGCGAGGTGGTGGACCGCGCCGCCCACGAAGCGCCCGACACGCTGCTTCTCGCCGAGGCGTTCTGGATGATGGAGGGCTACTTCGTCCGCACGCTCGGGATGCACCGCGTCTACAACAGCGCCTTCATGAACATGCTGAAGGACGAGGAGAACGACAAGTACCGCCAAACGATCAAGAACACCGTTGAGTTCGACAAAGACATCCTCAAGCGCTTTGTGAACTTCATGAACAATCCCGACGAAGAGACCGCGGTGGTGCAGTTCGGAAACGGCGATAAGTACTTCGGTGTCGCCACCTTGATGGTGACGATGCCGGGCCTGCCGATGTTCGGCCACGGCCAGATCGAGGGCTTCGCCGAGAAGTACGGCATGGAGTACCGCCGCGCCTACTGGGACGAGACCCCGAACCGGCATCTCATCGAGCGCCACGAGCGCGAGATCTTCCCGCTGATGAAGCGCCGCCGGCTGTTCGCCGATGTCGAGAGCTTTCTGCTCTACGATCTCTACGACCAGCACGGCAGCGTAAACGAGAACGTGTTCGCGTACTCCAATCAAAGCGGGGGTGAGCGTGCGCTCGTGTTGTACAACAACTGCTACCACGAAGCCTCGGGCTGGATCGGCGAGTCGGCCGCCTATGTCGAGAAAACGCCGGAAGGCGGCAAGCACCATCAGCGCGGCCGCCTCGCACCGGCGCTCGGTCTTTCGCACAATCATCGTGCCTACTGCATCATGCGCGAGCAGCGCAGCGGGCTCTGGATCATTCGCAACAGCAAAGACCTCCACGACCAGGGCTTCTACGTTCATCTGCGCGGCTACGAGACGCAGGTCTACACCGATATCTACGAGGTCTTCGACAACGAGTACTCGCACTACGCACAGCTCGCCGACAAACTCGGCGGCGCCGGTGTCGTAAACATCGACGACGCGCTCAAGGAGGTGTTCCTCCAGCCGCTCTACGACGTGTTCTTCCGCGCGGTAAACTCCGGCACCCTGCGCGAGCTCGAGGCCGAGCTGCAGGGCGAGGTAGCACCCGGCGATGTCGACCAGCAACGGCTCGGCTCGCGTTACGAGCAGTTTCTGCGCGCCGCGAGCGAGTATTGCAACGGCAGGGGCGACGTCTCGCCCGCGGCCGAGAGCTTCCGCATGCGGCTCAAGTCGCTGTTGTCGCTTCGCTACCTCTCGCTCGAGAAACCGCGCCGCAACCGCGACGCCTACCGCAACGCCGTCAAAACCTTTAACAAAACCGTCCTCGGCACGCCGCTGTACCTCCACACCCTCACCGGCTACATCTTCCTTGCGCCGTTCGAGGACCTCGTCCGCCCGCCCTCCGAGCCCACCGCCCCCGGCGCGACCACCGCCGGCCCGGCCGCCACCCCGGCCGCCGGCACGCCGCCCGCCGGCACGCCCGGCGACCCCGAGGCTCCCGGCAGCGACAGCCCCGCCGCGGCCGCCGCCCCCGGCGGCCCCCCGGCCGGCACCGACGCCGGCGACGATGCCGGGACCGCGAGCGATTCCTCCACCGCGCGGGCAACCGCGGACGAGCGCGAGTCCGAACACGACCGCCGGGCGCGCTACCTCGCCGAGGTGTCCGACCTTGCGGGCGCCTGCGTAGGACAGGATCTCCGGCTCGTGAATCAGCTCGAGAAGATCCTACCCGGTGAACTGCACGAGCATCACGGCTCGCAGATGAGCGACTGGAACCGGCTGATGATGCTTTTGATTGCGCACAGCGGCAGACTCCGCGAGTATTGCCTCAACGGCACCTCACCGCGCGACGTGCTCGTCGATCTGTTTTCCTACCACGAGATCACCGCGTACCTCGGGTTCAACACCTACGAGGGCATCGTATGGTTCAACCGAGAGCGTTTTCGCACCCTGGTCTGGATGCTGTTCGCGATCGGTGTGCTCGAACTCAAGGCCGGCGCGCTGCGCGCCGAGGGCGCACCCGGAGCCGGCACCCCCGCGGCCGAGGCGCCCGCGGCCGGCACAGCCGGGTCCGGCGGCGGTAAAGCTCCCGTCGCCCCCGGCGCCGCTCCTACCGCTTCGCTTACCGACGGCATCGGCGCGCTCTATCACTGCGTCGAGTCGTGGTGGGCGGCCGAGGAGGCCTCGGAGTACCAAGTCGAGCGCTTGATCGAGCAGACGTCGGCCGAGCGTTCGGCGGGAGATCGGACGACGTGAGATCGGAAGCGGAGCCGAGCACAATGACGCCGCACCGCGAGCCCTTTCGGGTGCGGTCGTTCGATGTAGACACCGAAAACCGCCTCAGCCCAACCGCTCTCTCGCGCTTTTTGCTCGAAGCGGCCTGGCACCACGCGAAGCGCATCGGGTACGGCTACTCAGCGCTCGGCCGGCAACAGCTGTTCTGGGTGCTGTCGCGGATCGCGGTCGAGATCCACGAGTGTCCTCACTGGGAAGACGAGGTGGTGGTCGAGACCTGGCCCGCCGGAACGCAGCGAATCTTTGCGCTTCGCGACTACGAAATGCGTACCGCCGCAGGAGGTCTCGTAGCGCTCGGCACCAGCGCCTGGCTTGTGTTGGACGCCGAGACTCGTCGGCCGGTGCGAATCGAGAACATCTTGGACCGCGCGGCATTCGAGACCGATCGTCGCGCGCTCGATCACTCTCTCGAGAAGCTGCCGATCTTCGATCCCACCGACCGCCGGCCCGACTACCGCAAGCCGGTTGTGTACGGCGACCTCGACCGCCACGACCACGTCAACAGCGTGGCCTATCTGCGCTGGATCATCGACTCATATCGCTGGGACGCCCTCGAGCACGCCACGCTCAACCGCTTCGAGCTCAACTACCTCGCCGAGACCGCCGGCGGCGAGCAGGTCGAGCTCTTCAGCCGCCCCGAGCCCCCGGCCCCCGCCGCCGCCGACACCCCCGCCGGCGCCGACACCCCCGCCGGGCCCATCCCGGCCGGCACTCGCCTCCATCTCATCCGTCGCGGCTCCGACCGGCGCCCAATCTGCAGCGCGAAACTCTCCTGGTCGACCCCAAGCTGAGGCCCCCGCGAGCCCCTTCCCTTTCCCGAGGCCGACCGGCGCGAGGCTCGGGTGGTTCTAATCGGCTCGCCCACGCCCACGCCCACGCCCACGCCCTCGCCCACGCGCGCGTGCGCGTACTTATTTATTTTGTCGCAACCTTAACATCTGTCACCCACCGACCGGCCTCGGCAGGCGGGCTCGCGGCCGGGCGTGGGGTGGTGGGGCTCCGGTGGATGTTAAGGTTGTGCATCCGGGACCTGTTAAGGTTGCGACGAAAATAATAAGAAACGCCTGGCGCTTTTCCCGCCGCGAGCCGATCGCCTGCCTGCAGGCCCCCGCGATCGGCGATCAGAGGGCGTCGGCGATGACGTACTCGAGATGTGTAAGGGCGCGCTCGAGCTCGTAGCGCGCTTCGATGAGGGCGGCCTCGGCCTCGAGCGCGCCGAGGCGAGCCAGGCGCTCTTCTTCGCGCGTGATGCTGTCGATTTCGTAGGCGCGCTGCGCGTTGCGGGCGCGTTCCTCGGCGAACGCGGCCTCGGCTTCGCGACGTTCGAGCATGCCGCCGGCCCGCCGCGCCTCGCCGACGGCGCGTCGCACCTCGAGCTCCAGCCCCCGTTCGAGCTCCTCGAGGCCGGAGCGCGCGATCTCCGCCTGTTGCTCGGCCTCGGTGATGCTCCAGCGGCGGCGTCCGCCGTCGAACAGCGAGATCTCGCTCCCGACGCTGATGATGATGGTGTAATCGGAGCGGTCGCGCCAGTCGTCCTCTACAACCGGGAATCGCTCGGCGTAGCCTTCGAGGCTGATCTCAAGACCAAGTTGGGGCAGCAGCGGCCGGTCGCCGCGTTCGGCGGCGGCCGCGGCCACGGCTTGTCGGTGCTGCGCCGCGAGCGCGTCACGACGCGGCGAGCCCGCAAGCGCAGGCTCCACGAGCTCCGGCTCGCGGAGCGGGGGTGGGCTCGAGCGGAACGACGAGCTCAAGCCGTCGAGCTCAGGGCGCCCGCCGCGGGTGTAAAACGCCAACGCCTCGCGAGCGTCCTCGCCCGACTCGCGCGTTTCGACGAGCGCGGCGTCGAGCTCGGCGAGCTGCGCCTCGGCCTCGAGTACCGCCTCGCGGGTTACGGTGCCCTCGGCGTAGTTCAGCCGCCGGTCGGCGACGATGTCGCCTGTTACGCGGCGCATCTCGGCGAGCACCTCTTCGGCCTCGCGCGCGAACACCGCGCCGAAGTACACCTCGCGCACGTCGCGACGAAGCTCCTGTTCGGTCTCGCGCAGCTCGGCGCGTTGGATCTGGCGTTCGAGGCGCGCAGCGTCGATCCCGCGCGCGATCTGTCCCCAGGTAAACAGCGGCTGCTCGAGCGTGACCGTAGCTCGATAAATGGTGTTCGGCAGCGCGAGATCGAACTCAACGTCCTCCGGAGGGATCGGGATTGG
>PUOW01000192.1 GCA_003552185.1 Spirochaetaceae bacterium | reverse complement strand
CGTCCGTGCATTTGGCCGTGCGTGTATAAGGTAAGTTCAAAACGAAAGTAAAAACGAATGTAAAAAGCGATCTCAAAATCCTATGCCGACGACACGGGCGCCCGGCTGAGTACAACTCGGCCGGGCGCCCGTTTTGTGTGCGCTGCTTGCGTTACCTATCACGGTATCGGGTATAATGCGCTCAGCAAGAGGAGAGACCGCAGCATGAAAAGCAAGGGCGATTTTCCAAGTCTGAACGAGAAAGACCCCGAAGGGCTCAAACCCGACGGCAGCGCGTATCGTGTTCTGGTAGTCGACGATTCGATTTTCATCGCGAAACAGCTTGGGCAGATTTTAACCTCGGCCGGCTTCGAGGTCGTTGCCGGTGCTTCCGACGGGCAAGAGGGCGTCGAGAAGTACAAGGAGCTTTATCCGAACATCGATCTCGTGACGATGGATATCACGATGCCACGGCTCGACGGCGTCTCGGCACTCAAGAAGATTATTGAGTTCGACAAAGACGCGTGCGTGGTGATGATCAGCGCGCTGGGCAAGAACGACCTCGTGAAGGATTCTTTGATGGTCGGTGCCCGCAACTACATCGTCAAACCCCTTGACCGAGCCAAGGTGCTCGAGCGAGTGGTGACGGCACTGAAGCGGTAACCGGCGGCGTGCACCCGTGATCTTGATGGCGCTCTCGCCCGCACGCTTTCCTTCCCTGCGATTCGCAGTCGCAAAACTCGGTCGGCTGTTCATTACGGTTTTCGTGATTACCAGCCTGGTGTTCGTTGTTCTGCGCGTGTTGCCGGGGGACCCGGCGCGCACGGTTGCCGGCCTAGATGCCGATGAGCGCGAAGTAGCGGCGTTGAGAGCCGAGCTCGGTACCGATCGGCCGATGCTCGAGCAGTACCTAAGTTGGTTGTGGGACACCCTGCGAGCGGATTTCGGCTCGTCCTTTTTTCACGATCGTCCGGTTCTGGAGCTTATCAGAGAACGGATACCGTTGACCCTAGCACTGTCGGTTGCGGCCTTTCTGGGGGCGCTGCTGGTGGCGGTGCCGCTTGGCGTAGCGATGGCGGTTCGGCGCCGGATGGCTGTAGACTACTTCGGGATGGCGTTTTCGCATCTTGCGATGGCGCTGCCGGAGTTCTGGCTCGCGATTTTGCTGCTGCTGGCGTTCGCGGTGATGCTGGGCTGGTTTCCGTTATTCGGCGCCGAGACCCCGCTGCATTTCGTGCTGCCGGTGGTCGCGCTTGCGCTCAGCCGAGCGGCAGTCTTGGTCCGGTTGGTGCGTTCCTCAATGATCGAAGAGTTGGGTAAAGAGTACGTGCTTGCGGCGCGCGCGCACGGGCTTCCCGAGCAACGAGTGCGCTACGGCTACGCCTTGCGCAACGCGCTGCTGCCGGTCATCACGGTGGGCGCGATCCAGTTCGGGTATCTCCTCGGCGGATCGATCGTGATCGAGCAGGTGTTTTCGCTCCCCGGACTCGGGCGGCTTCTGCTTTCGGCGATCTACCGTCGTGATTTCCCGGTGGTTCAGGGCGGGGTGATCGTGACCGCGGTTGTGTTCTCGGGGGTCAACTTCGTTGCGGATCTTCTCTATAGTGCGGCAAATCCCAAGATCCGTATGACGTGAGTGGAGTATGAGCGAGTACCCCCACCCCCATCACGGAGAGGAACACCACAGAGATAGGCGCCACGGAGATCAACGCGACCGCGGCGACCGAGAACCGGTGCTGCGGTTACACGACGTTCAGGTGAAGTTCAGGTCCGACGGTCGCTCGGCGCACGCGCTGCGCGGGATCGATCTCGAGTTGCGCGAGCGCGAGGTGCACGGCCTAGTCGGAGAAAGCGGTGCAGGTAAGAGCGTGTTGCTGCATACGCTTTTGAATCTCAACCGGGGCTCGGCCAACGTCGAAACCTCGGGCAGCGTGATCTACAAAGGCCGGGATCTGCTCACGTTGTTCGAGCCGAACATGAGGAAGATTCGCGGAGCCGAGATCTCGATCGTGTTCCAGGAACCCGCGAAACACCTAAATCCTGGACTTACGATCGGCGGGCATATCGAGGATCTGCTGCGTTATCACCGAGCAGCTGCGCGCCGCACTGCCGGCGCCCGAACCGCCGAGCTGCTGGACCTCGTGGAGCTGCCCCGACGGGTGCTCAAGCAGTACGCCTTCGAGCTGTCGGGCGGTATGCAGCAGCGTGCTATGATCGCGATCGCGATCGCGTGTAACCCGCTGGTGCTGCTCGCCGATGAGCCGACCACGGCGCTCGACGTTACGGTGCAACGGCAGATCCTCGAGTTACTACTCCGGCTGCGTGCTGAGCTGGGCTTGGCGGTTCTGTTTGTGTCGCACGATCTCGGCGTCGTGCACGAGATCGCCGACCGCGTCTCGGTCCTGTACTCCGGTCGCGTGGTCGAGGAAGCGCCGAACACGCTGGTGTTCTCCGAGCCGTTGCATCCATATACCGAGCTGTTGTTGCGCTCGGTGCCCTCCGCCGCGGCTCGCGGCCGCGAGCTCAAGGTTATACCCGGAGCCGTCCCGGACGCTTCTGCCGTGCCCCCCGGATGCGCGTTTCACCCGCGTTGCCCGATCGCAACCGAACTCTGTACGATGCAGGTACCACAGCTCGAGCGTGTGCGAGACGATCACCGCGTCGCGTGCTTTCATCCCGGAGAGCTCGCGGCGGGAGAGTCGGAGGGAGGTTCGCTATGACGCCGTTCGTCTCGGTGCAAGGCCTCAGCAAGACCTACACCGCAGGTTCGCTGTTTCGAGCGGGGGCGCCGGTAACGCACGCGGTTCGTGATGTTAGTTTCACGATCGAGCGTAATACCGTCATGGGACTCGCCGGCGAATCCGGAAGCGGAAAGAGCACGCTCGCTCGGGCGCTTGTGCACCTCGATCCACCCAGTTCCGGTGAGGTGCGCGTAGCCGGGATTCCGCTCGCCCGGCTCGGCCGACGCGGGTTGCGCAAGGCGCGCCGACGCATGCAGATTGTGTTTCAAGACCCGCACGGAGCGCTCAATCCACGCCTGCGGATCAAGCACAGTCTCGGCGAAGCGCTCGCGAACGCAGGCGTCCCGCGCGCCGCACGAGCCGAGCGGGCTGTCGCGCTTCTGAAGCTCGTTGGGCTTTCTCCCGAACACCTCGACCGTTTCCCGCGGGCGTTTTCCGGGGGACAGAAGCAGCGAATCGTGATCGCGCGCGCGTTGGCAGGAAGACCGGAATTCCTTGTGCTCGATGAGCCGGTTAGTAGCCTCGACGTCTCGATACAAGCGCAGATCATCAATTTGCTCATGGATCTGAAGCGGCGCTTGGGCTTGACGTATCTCTTTATTTCGCACGACCTTAACCTCGTGTCGTATGTAAGCGACAGCATTGGTATATTAAAGGAGGGTTCGCTGGTGGAGTATGGGCCGGCCGAACAGGTGCTTCATCGTCCGAGCTCCGAGTACACGCGTAGGCTATTCGGCGCCTCTCCGGCGTTGCATCGGGGCGCTTAGGAGCGGGCGGGGCAGCCCGGCGTCCGAACGGTGAAAGGGGTATGAAATGAACAATTCTATCGAACGAGATAACGGGGCAAACGATATCGCGCCGCGCATCCGGAAGCGGAACGAGACGCTGCGGGTGCTCGTGGTGCTTGCCGGGGCTTTGTTGATCGGCGTGTTCCCGGGTGGAACGCACGGTACGCTCGGCGCGCTTGGCACCGGCGAAGACCCGGAGGATCGGACGGTTCGTGTCGGGATGTCGGGAAACCCCGACACGCTCGATCCTCACCGAACGTCGGGATCCTTGACGTTCTTCTCGATCCGCGGGTTCTACGACACGCTGATCGAGCCCGGCGAGGACGGATCGTACCGGCCGGCACTAGCGAAAGACTGGGAGGTTTCGGACGACGGTCTTGCCTGGACCTTTGAGCTTCGTGAGGGTGTCCTGTTTCATCACGGGAAGACGCTGGAAGCCGAGGATGTGGTCGCTACATTTGAGCGTATGCTCGATCCGGGGCTGTCGTCCCCGCACGCACGCGAACTCCGACGGCTTGAGCGCGTTGAAGCCGTTGATGAGCGTACGGTTCGGTTCGAGCTGTCGCAGCCGCACACGCCGCTTCTCGCAACGCTGGCGTCCGGTTGGGGCGCGGTGCTGCCCGCCGACTTGATCGAGGCCGGGCATAGGTTCAGCGTAGACCCGATCGGCACCGGTCCGTATCTGTTCACGCATTGGCGCGAAGACAACGAGATCCGAATGAGCCGCAACCCGCAATACTGGCGCGAAGACCCCGACGCGCACGAAGCGCCGGAGGAGATCGTGCTGCGCGTCATTAGCGAGACCACCGTGCAGGAGCAGGCGCTGCTCGCCGGGCAACTCGAGATCATCGACATGGTCAGCGAAACGATGATCGATACGCTCGAGCAGCGACCCGAGACGCAGATAGACCGTACGCTGTCGTCGCTCGTGATGGTACTGGCGATGAACAACGAACACGAGCTGCTGAACGACCTGACGCTGCGACAGGCGATCGCGCACTCAGTCGATAAACAACAGGTGCTCGACGTCGCGTACAACGGCGGCCGCCCGGTGAGCACCTTTCTCGACTACGGCGACCCGTTCTATGCCTCGATCGAGGACCCGTATCCTTACGATCCCGAGCGTGCGCGGGAACTGGTTGAGGAGTCACGCTACGACGGCGAGCGGCTTCGAATCGCGGTGCCCCAGAACTATGAGCCCCATGTGCTCGCCGCCGAGATCTACACCGAGATGCTCGCGGAGATTGGGCTCAACGTGGAGCTGCGTTTGGTCGAATGGTCGACCTGGCTCTCGGATGTGTACCAGAACAGCGAGTTCGATCTCACCGTAATTGGGCATACCGGCAAGCTCGATCCCGACGGGCGGTTCGCCGGATTTGACACCGGCGATAACTACGTGAACTGGTACAACCCCGAGGCGGAGCGGTTGATCGAACAAGCGCGCGGAGAGCCCGAGTTCGATCGGCGTTACGAGCTCTATAGCGAGGTGCAACGGATCATGGCCGAAGAAGTCCCGATGGTGTTTGTGGGCACCTCATACCGGCATATCGGCTTGCGCGCAAACATCCGCGAGTTTCACATGGATCCGAAGCTCGATACAATCGATTTCTACCGCCTGCGGTTCGAGTAGGAGCCTGGATGCCGATACCGGCGATGAGTCGTCGAGCGATGCTGAGCCGCATCGGAACCGCCCTGACCGTATTCTCGGCGGCGGTGCTGTTACTCGTTATCGTGAGCGCGGTGTACGCGCCGCGGGTTGTGGGCTACTCGCCGACCGCCCAAAATCTTGATGCGCGATTTCTGCCTCCCGGAACCGACGGGCATGCCTTGGGGACCGACGAACTCGGACGGGATGTGCTCGCGCGCATCGTATACGGATCGCGGGCCTCTCTCGGAGTCGGCGCGATCACGGTGCTGCTCTCGGCCTCGCTCGGTTTGGCGTTAGGGTTGCCCGCGGGGTTGGCCGGGGGCGCGCTCGACGAGGTGATCTCGGTGCTCGCCGACGCGGTGTTGTCGTTTCCGACGATACTGCTCGCGATCACGGTCGTATCGGTGCTTGAGTACGGCATGCTGCAGGTTGGGCTTGCGATCGGGGTCGTGTTTGTGCCGGTGTTCATTCGGCTCGTGAGAGCCGAAACCAAAGCTATTCGTGAGGAAGGATATTATCGATCCTCGCGAGCGCTCGGCAGCACCCTCCGCCGAACGATTATGCTGCATGTGCTGCCGAATGTGTTACCGCGCGTGGTGGTGCAGGCCACCATCACCTTTGCGCTTGCGATCGTGATCGAGTCGTCGCTGGCGTATCTTGGGCTCGGGACGCAGCCTCCGAACCCCAGCTGGGGGCTGATGTTACGCGATGCGCGAAATGCTATGTTTCACGCGCCGTGGCTTTCGGTGTTTCCGGGCTTGTTTCTCGCCTCGACGGTGTTTAGCCTAAACTTCTTGGGAGACCGCTTAGCAGAGTATCTGGGACGATGAAACTTCCGTGGCGAGTGGATCGCCGAACCGGTTTAATCGCAGCTCTGGTACCGTTGGTCGCGGCCGTTCTCGCGGCGGTTGTTGTGGTCGGTTTGCGGGTTGGGTTGGCCCCCGAACCGGAACCCGAGATACCGATCGCGGATCTCGATGAGATTCGCGAGCGCGGATACCTCATCGCCGCTACCACCTTTAGCCCGCACAGCTACTTCATCTATCGTGGACAACCGATGGGATACTCCTATGAGTTACTCGAGCGTCTTGGTGAGGAACTGGGTCTCGAGATCGAACTCAAGGTGATCGACACCATCGAGGAGATGTTTGCGGCGCTCGAGAACGGGCGCGTCGATCTCGTGGCTCATCCGCTTAGCGTTACCGGAAGCCGGCGGGAACGTGTTGCGTTTACTCGCACCCTCTACAGCACACCACAGGTCTTGGTGCAACGCGGCAGCGACTCCGGGAAGCACCATCACGAGCCGGAGGAGCGACCGGCGCCGATACGAGACCCGGTGGAGCTCAACGGCGAAACGGTCGTGGTGCGGCGCGGGTCGGCGTACTATCCTCGCCTCTACAACCTCATGGAAGAGCTCGGCATAACGATTGATCTATACGAAGCACCGGGTGAGCTCACCACCGATGAGTTGATTCGACGGGTAGCGGTCGGCTCGCTCGAGTACACAGTGGCCGACCGCAACATCGCACAGGTTGCGACGGCGGCGCATCGAAATCTCGATATCGAGACCGAGATCAGCGTGCCGCAGCCGATCGCGTGGGCGGTGTCTCACGACGCGCCCGAGCTTCTGGAAGCGGTTAACCTTTGGCTCAGCCGAGAACAGGAGCAAGCCGATTACTACGTGATCTATCGAAAGTACTTCGAGCGGCGAGCGGAAGCGCGCGCACTCGCCGAAGCCGGCTTCTTCGCGGTCGGGATTCAGCGCCTCTCGCCGTACGACGAAATCATCAAGGAGCATGCGCCCTCGATCGGTTGGGACTGGCGGCTACTCGCCGCCTTGATCTATCAGGAGTCACGGTTCAACCCCAGGGCCCGATCATGGGCCGGAGCGCGCGGCCTGATGCAACTGATGCCCGCGACCGCCCGGGCGTTCGGCGCCCGGAATCCGGACGACCCGCGCCAAAGCATCGAGGCCGGCACGCGCTTCATTGCGTGGCTGCAGGACTACTGGGAGCAACGTATCCCGGACGAGGAGGAACGCCTGCGCTTTGTGCTCGCTTCGTACAACGTAGGGCATGGGCATGTAGAGGACGCGCGGCGACTCGCGGCGGAACACGGCGCAAACGCCGTGGTGTGGAGCGGGCAGGTCGAGCGGTTTATGCGTAAGAAGATGCAGCCGGAGTACTACCGCCACAGCGTCGTAAGACATGGGTACGCGCGGGGTGAGGAGCCGGTGAACTACGTTCGCGCGGTGTTGTCGCTGTATCGGCACTACACTCGCCTGGTGGGCCTCACCGAGTGAGCCCCCGCGCTTCACGGATCTCGTGTAGCTGACGCTCGAGCAGCCGGTAGAGAGGAAGCGGGCTGCTGTACCGTTTCGTGCAGCGCTTCGGGCGGTTGTAGTGGTCGCTGAGGTCGCTGTCGGTTACGAGCCTGCGAACGAACAACGCGCTCTGCGATAGCGCCCGCGACCCGCGCGGCCCCTGCGTCGGCCGCCGGGTCTTCTCGCCCGGTTCTTCAGGCGTCGCCGTGGGCGCGTCTGTCGGAGCCTCGCCGGCGCGTTCCAGCATCCCGAACACGGCCCGCACAACCGGGGCGGCTTGCGCAAGCGCTTCGGCGTACAGCTGCAGCACCGATTCGTTACGGCGGCGGCGTCCGGCGCGGCACGGGTCGCGCCATGCGCGACGGTGCAGGTTTAACACGTCTAAACCGAGCGGAACCGTCTCGGGGTGCAGGATCGCGAGCCGGCGAATCCGCTCGGCTTGCGTGCCGGCCGAGAGCGCCGCCTCTCTCCGCGCACCCACGAGGTCGCGATGCGCCCACGCGTAATAGCCGCGCGCGTCGCGATAGCCGTTCGCGATCCTCTCGTGGAGAAGATCATCGCGGGCGGCGCTCGGAATAACCGCCTGGAACGCGACCGCGAGCGCGGAGGCTATCGGCCGGGGAAGCTGCGAACCAAGATCGAAGTAGGCGTGGATGCGCGAATCGCTGGGAGGAACTCCGAGGCGCGCCGAGAGCAGCGCGGTATCGATCAGCCGCTCGAGGTAGGCGTGCATCGGAGCAAGATGCGCGGTCTCGGGTCGACCGCGCTCGCGCCGTCCCGCGTGATAGTTGATGTACGGATGGAGGTAGCGATCGAGTGCCGCGTGGGTTGCAAAGGCGTAGAGGTAGGCGGCGGTTTCGCCGAGAGGGGAGGCGCCGCCCGCGGCGGCCTCGAGCGCGGCTTCGGCGAGCACACTGCCGTATCCGGCGCGATGAAGTCGCGTGCCGTAGCGCAGCCCCGACGGTTTGGTGCGACGGTTGTGCAGGAACAGATCGGGGCCTTGTGCGCCTATGCCGAGCGCCGCCTTGTGCGCCGTTAGCGCCTTGAACGCATCCTCGGGTAACCCCGTCTTGAGAGCATCAAGGGCGAAGAACAGATGCGCGAGCTGTGACGGCATGCCGGATCGTAGCATGTCCGGGCCGCGCGGCTCAATCTGCGGCCGCCCGCGGTTTACGGGATGGAGCTTTTGGGATACACTACCCGCAGCGAGGAGGCATAATGGTCGTGATCGAGGTGTTACGCAGAAATCTTCGAGTTGTCAGAATGGTCGCAACGGCTGTGGCGTTGACGGTTGTATTCGGTGTGACCCCGGCGCCGGCCGACGAGTTCGAGGAAGCCGTTGAGGCCGGCGAGCGCGCCTATGACGAAGGACGGCTCGAGGATGCGCTTGAGTATTACGCCGCTGCAGTTGAGATCGACGATACCTTGCCGGAGTTGTTCTATAATCGTGGAAACGTGTACTACGATCTAAGCCGTTACCGAGAGGCTATCGAAGACTACACCGCCGCGCTCGAGCTCGACGACGATATCGGGCAAGCTTACTTCAACCGCGGCAACGCTCGCTTCATGCTCGAGGAGTATGCCGAGGCGGTAGAAGACTACAGCGAAGCGATTGCACGTGAAGGGGAAGATCGCGAAACCCTGTATAACCGGGCGACGGCGCGTTTTCGGTTGCACGAGTATCGAGACGCGATCGAAGACTATCGGAGCGTTCTCGAGCTCGACCCCGATCACATTAACGCGCATTATAACCTCGGTCTCGCGCACGTGCGCCTTGCCGAGCAGCTTGAACACGCCCAGAACGAGTGAGCCCGGGACTTGACCGCCGACCGATCGACGGTACTGCGTATCGCGTCGGGCGGCGGTGCCGGCGTGAGTTTCTCTCGCTCGTTTTT
>PUOW01000341.1 GCA_003552185.1 Spirochaetaceae bacterium | reverse complement strand
GTTGGTTCGCCGAGGCGCTGTGGCGCGCCGCGATCCCCACCCCGCCGCACAAACGCTACGCAAAGCTCCCGGCCTACGCCTTGGCGTGACGGTGCTGCAAGGCGCAGAGGGCGGGTGGGCTGTGGGCGCCCGTGGGTTGCGTGGGGTGCCGCGCCGGCCCCGCGGTTGTGGGGATCCGATGCCGGGGTTGCGCGTGGCCCGGAGGCCCGGGCACGGGGAAACGGCGGCAGGGTGCCGCGGGGCTCGGGGGAGTCTTACGGCAGCCGGTATTATACCAACAAGCTGCGGGGCAGTTCCCAAGGCCGTTATCGATCAAATAACGCGAGATCGGGGGCTGGGAGCCCCTTCGCTAGGGAGTTATCGAGGCGGAACGGAACACATAAAGCCCCTAATCGGCGCCGCCGGCGGGTGTCTCGCACCGAAACCACGGATAATGCCAACACAGTGCGGGGCAGTGCTTGTCGGTACACCGGGTTTTCGATAAGATTCGGGCAATATGCTTGACCTAAAGTTTATCCGCGACAATCTCGATGCCGTGAAGGCGAATATCGTTGCCCGCAGTATGCAGGCTGATGCTGATTTGGTTGCCCGACTCTACGACGAACGCAATACCCTGCTGAGGGAGCTCGAGCAGCTGCGTGCGCAGCGCAACGACAACGCCAAGAAAATGAAAGCAAAGCCGTCCGATGACGAACGGGCCGCTTTGATCGAGGAAGGGAAGCGCCTTAAATCCGAAATTCCGGCGCGCGAGCAGCGACTCGAAGAACTCGAGCACTCGCTTTACGCCGAAGCCGAGAAGATTCCGAATATGGCGCATCCCGACGCGCCGGTCGGCGCCGACGACGAATCGAATCGTGAGATCAAGCAAGTTGGGGTGCTTCCGGACTTCACATTTCCGTCGCAGGATCACATCACAATCGGGGAAAACCTCGAGTTGTTAGATTTTGAGCGTGCGACAAAGGTCTCGGGAACCAAGTTCTACTACCTGAAGAACCAGGCGGTCTTACTCGAGTTCGGGCTTATCCGGTATGCGCTCGATATTCTCGCGCGAAAAGGTTTCAGGCTCATGATTACCCCCGACATTGCGCGCGAGAGCGTGGTCGGCGGCATAGGGTTCAATCCGCGTGGACCGGAGAGTAATCTGTACACCTTGGAAGACGAAGGGACCTGCCTCGTGGGTACCGCCGAGATTACGCTCGGTGGCTACTACGCCGATGAGATCGTGCCTGCTGAGGAACTACCGATTTTGATGGCGGGGGTGTCACACTGCTTTCGACGTGAAGCCGGAGCCGCAGGACAGTTCTCGAAGGGCCTATACCGTGTACACCAGTTCACGAAGGTCGAGATGTTCGTGATCTGCAAGCCGGAGGAGTCCGAGCGCCATCACGAACAGTTACGGGAGATCGAGGAAGAGATCTTCAGCGGTCTCGAGATCCCGTACCGGGTTGTGGACACCGCTACCGGCGACCTCGGCGCTCCCGCGTACCGCAAATACGACCTCGAAGCCTGGATGCCCGGACGCGGCGAGCACGGTGGGTGGGGTGAGATCACCAGCGCCTCGAACTGCACCGATTATCAGGCACGTCGTCTCGGGGTGCGCTACAAGAGCGAGTCCGGCAACAGACATGTACACATGCTCAACGGCACGGCAATCGCGGTATCGAGAGCCATAATCGCACTGCTCGAGAACTACCAACAAGCCGACGGGTCGGTGCGTATTCCGCGATCGTTGGTGCCGTACGTAGGGTTCGAGCAAATCGGCCCGAGAGATGGATAAGCCCGAGATAATCGCCGAGATCGGTTCAGGTCATAGCGGAGACCTCGCGCATGCACGCGACCTTATCGCCGCAGCGGCCGAAGCGGGTGCCGATTGCGCCAAATTTCAGTTGATCATCGCCGACGAAATCATTCATCCGCGAACCGGCACCGTAGATCTTCCGACCGGAGCGGTTCCTCTTTACGAACGTTTTCGCTCCCTCGAGCGGCCAATTGAGTTTTACGCGGACTGCGCCGCCGAGTGCGAGAAGCGCGGCTTACGGTTTCTTTGTACCGCGTTCGGGGTGGACGGCCTCGCTCAGCTTGCCTCACTTAACGTAGCGCGCGTCAAGGTAGCGTCTCCCGAGCTTAATCACCTGCCGCTTCTGCGCGCACTAGCGGAACGCGAGTTGCACGCTATCGTTTCGACCGGGGTTTCCCGTCTCGCCGATATCGAGCGCGCGGTGACCATCCTCGGCGCGGCGCGGACCACGGTTCTTCATTGCATCACCTCGTACCCTGCTCCCGAACACGAGTACAACCTACGGCTCATTCCGCACCTCGCGGCGTTGTTAGGCGTAAAGGTCGGCGTCTCCGACCACTCGCTCGACGCGCGGCTTGTCCCCGGCTGTGCGCTCGCGTGTGGCGCCGCCGCGGTCGAGAAGCATTTCACTCTCAGCAGGCACGGAACGGGGTTGGACGACCCGATTGCGCTGAGCCCGACAGAGTTTCGAAGCATGACTCGGTTTCTCGAGACCTTAGCCGGGCAACCCGAAACGGAGCTTGTGAGGCTTCTTACCGAGCAGTTCGGCCGCGAACGCATTCAAAAAACGCTCGGTGACGGAATTAAGCGTCTTGCTGAGAGCGAGCACCGGAACTACGGACGCAGTAACCGCTCGCTTCACGCGCTCGTTGAGCTTTCGGCCGGAGATCGGCTCAACAGAGACAACTGCGCGCTGCTTCGCTCCGAACACAATCTACGCCCGGGCATCGCCCCCGAGCACTTCGAGTCGGTGCTCGGCGCGCGGCTCAGCGCAACCGTTCCGGCGGGCGAAGGCATCCGGTGGGAGGATCTCTTGCACCGCGGGTAACCGTTTAGGATCATCGAGCCGAGCGGGTGGTGCGAGCGGGCGCTGCGAACGGGTGTCGCAGAGGCGCTCCGGCAGCAAGCGGCCGGGCGCACGCGCCGCAGCCCCCCCCGGGCAGCAAGCGGCCGGGCGCCCCCGCCGCAGGCCCGCGCAGAAAGCGGCCGGTGGCCCGCCGCAGGACCACCGCGTGGCCCGCCGGCGCCGAGGTGAGCCGGCGGGTGGGCGGTGCAGACCGCCCCCAGCTGCCGGCCGCGCTACCGGCGCTACTGTTGGAGGAAGCGACGCAGGACGGTTTGCAGGATGCCGCCGTTGCGGTAATACTGCACCTCGACCGGGCTGTCGAGCCGCGCGACGGCCTCAAACTGCCGCTCGGTGCCGTCGGATCCGACGGCGCGCACGCGTACGCGCTGCATCGGGCGCACGTCGTCGTCTACCTCGATGGTGTAGCGTTCCTGCCCGGTGAGCCCGAGCGTTTCATAACTCTCACCCTCTAGAAACTGTAGCGGTAGCACGCCCATGCCGACGAGATTGCTTCGATGGATTCGTTCGAACGAGCGCGCGATCACGGCGCGCACACCCAGAAGGTAGGTGCCTTTCGCCGCCCAGTCGCGACTAGACCCCATACCATAGGTTTCCCCGGCGAGTACGATCGTGGGCGTCCCGTGCTCTTGGTATCGGCACGCAGCAGTGTAGATATCGATTACCTCGCCGGTCGGAACATGCGTCGTGAAGCTACCCTCGGTTCCTGGGGCCATACGGTTTCGGAATCTGATGTTTGCGAAGGTGCCGCGCGTCATGATGCGGTCGTTTCCGCGGCGACTTCCGTAGGAGTTGAAGTCTTTGACCGCAACACCCAACTCCTGTAGGTAGCGCCCGGCCGGGCTGTCGGGGTCGATCGAGCCCGCCGGACTGATATGGTCGGTCGTGATGTTGTCGCCGGCCATCACGAGTACATGAGCGTCCTCGATCGGCTCGATCCGCCCTGCTTCGAGCGACATGTTCGCGAAGAACGGTGGCTCCTGGATATAGGTGCTCTCAGGGTCCCAGTCGTAGAGGTCGGTGCTCCCGAGCTTGATGCGGTTCCAGTGCGGATTGGAGTCTTCCAAGCCTGTGTAGCTCTCGAGAAAAGCGTCACGATTGAGAGCGGAGCGAATGTACTCCATCAGCTCCTCCTCGCTCGGCCAAATATCTCGCAGATACACCGGCGCGCCGTCGGCGTCTATCCCTAAGGGGTCGTGTTCGAGGTTCAGCGCAACCGTGCCGGCGAGCCCGTATGCCACCACCAACGGCGGCGAGGTTAAGAAGTTTGCCTTGGTGTGCGGATTGATGCGACCCTCAAAGTTACGATTCCCGGATAACACACCGGCGACCACCAAGTCGTGCTCCTCAACCGCGCGAGCCACCGACGGCGGGAGCGGGCCGCTGTTTCCGATACAGGTTGTACAGCCGTAACCCACCAGATAGTATCCGAGCTGCTCGAGATGCTTCATCAAGCCGGTGCGCGCGAGATACTCGGTTACAACCATCGATCCCGGAGCGAAGCTGGTCTTGACGTACGGTTTGGTGCGAAGCCCGCGTTCCACCGCGTGTTTCGCGAGCAAACCGGCCGCGAGCAGAACCGAGGGATTACTGGTGTTTGTGCAGCTTGTGATCGCCGCGATCGCGACGTCGCCGTGCGTGAGTTCTACCTGCTCACCGCTTTCGAGCGTTACCTCGGCCTTTTTGAATTGCTCGTCCCGCGAAACGCCGAAGCCGCCTTGATCGTGAGGAGCCTCGAGCGACTGCCGCCACGCATCCTTGAGCCGATCGATATCGATGCGGTCTTGGGGCCGTTTCGGTCCCGCGACGCTCGCGGTCACATCGGCGAGATCGAGCTCGAGCACTTCTTCGAACTCGGGATCCGGGGTCGCATCGGTTCTGAACACGCCCTGCGCCTCTGCGTAGCTGCGTACGGTCTCGATGAGCTCATCGGGTCGGCCGGTATTGTACAGGTACTCAAGCGTTTGCTCGTCGATCGGGAAGTACCCCACCGTGGCCCCGTATTCCGGCGCCATGTTCGAGATCGTTGCCCGGTCGGGCACCGTCATCGCCGAAAGCCCGGGCCCGAAGAACTCCACGAACTTTCCGACGACGCCGTGGCGGCGGAGCATCTCGGTGACGCGCAGCACGAGATCGGTCGCGGTGATTCCGGGCCGTAGGCTGCCGGTAAGCCGGAAGCCGACCACCGAGGGCGCGAGCATGTAGATCGGCTGCCCGAGCATCGCCGCCTCAGCCTCGATGCCGCCGACACCCCAGCCCAAAATTCCTAGCCCGTTGATCATCGGCGTGTGAGAATCGGTACCGACGAGCGAGTCGAAATACGCAACGTCGCGTCGGCCTTGCATGCCTATCTGCACCACCCGCCCGAGATACTCGAGATTCACCTGGTGACAGATACCGCTTGCCGGCGGCACAACCGAGAAATTGCGGAACGCGGCCTGCCCCCATTTGAGAAACTCGTAGCGCTCGCGGTTGCGCTCGAACTCGAGCTCGGCGTTCCGTTGCATTGCATCCGGCGCGTTGAAGAAATCCACCTGAATCGAGTGGTCGATCACGAGGTTCACCGCCTGCTCGGGGTTGATGCGCGCCGGGTCGCCACCAAGGCGCTTCACCGCGGTTCGCATAGCTGCGAGATCCACAACGCACGGCACGCCGGTGAAGTCCTGCAGTAACACGCGCGCAGGCTTGAACGGCAGCTCTATCTCCCCGGGGGCCTTGGGATCGTACCGCAGCAGATTCTCGAGGTGTTCGTACGTGATCTCTTGATCGTTCACCTGCCGGAGCACGGACTCTATCAGTACCTTTATCGAAAACGGGGCGCGCTCGAGCCGGCGGTAGCCGTCTGCGATCAAGCGCGGGAGACTGTAGTACGATAACTCGCCCGATTGCGCGCTGAAGCGGTCGAGATACTGCGTTATGTCTGAAATAGCACGTGTTTTCATGCGAGAACTCCTTGTGATGGGATAGATAATACCGAATCGTCGTGGTCGACTTCAAGGTGGCGAAGTGCTATAGTACGCGGGTCGTTCCTGACCACGACCAGATTGGAGGGTACCGTGGAACAAAGTAAACTGAGCAACCTGAACGAACGGAAGCTTTTGGCGCTATACCGAACCATGGTGACCGCGCGTGAGATAGACCTGCTTGAAGAAAGCTATACCGGGCGCGGAGAGGCGTTCTTTCACGTCTCGGGGGCCGGTCATGAGGCTACCTCTTTTCTGAATGACGCCCTTAAGCCGGACGACTATCTGCACTGTCACTACCGCGACAAAGCGCTGATGCTCGCCCGCGGTGTCTCGGCCGAGATGTTCTTTCTCGCGCTGTTCAATAAAGATTCCTCGCACTCACGAGGGCGCCAGATGAATGCTCATATGAGCGCGCCGGAACTGAATCTCTTGAGTCTCACCGGTCCGGTGGGTAACAACGCGCTACAGGCCGCCGGTGTCGCCCAGGTACTCAAGGATCGCGGCGGCGATGAGATCGTGCTGTGCTCGCTCGGTGACGGCATGACCCAGGAAGGCGAGGTGCTCGAGGCGATCGGACACGCGGTGCGCGAGCGGCTACCGCTGCTGTTCTTGGTGCAGGACAACAGCTTCGCGATCTCAACAATCACCGACGGCAAGACCTTCTACCACAGGCCCGACGGGCACGCCGAGGAGTTTTACGGCATCCCGATCACTCGCCTCGACGGTCGCCGGCCGCACGCCTGCTACGATCCCTTTGCGGAGGTTGTATCCGCGATCCGTCGACAGCGCGAGCCACGCATCGTTGTGTTTGAGGTCGACCGCCTCTCGAACCACACCAACGCCGACGATCAGCGCATGTACCGCAGCGCCGAGGAAATCCGGCGTGTCGCCGAGACCGGAGACCCGCTTGTTCACTTTCAAGCCTATCTTGTAGAACGCGGCATCCCGGCCGGTACACTCGAGAAGCTGTCGTTCGAGGTGCGCGCCGAGCTCGCTCCAATTGCCGAACGCGCGCAGCACAGCCCCGAACCCGCCCCGGTGTTCGACGCCGTTAAGCCGTTGCCCGCTCGGCTCGACGGCGCCGGAGCCGAAGCCGAGGAGTACCGGGGCGACCTCGGTGCCGCACGCGAACGCGGCGAAGAGCCGTACGTGATGCTCAGTGCGATTCGCGAAGTTCTCCGTTATCGCCTCGAGACCGACGAGCGCGTGGTGCTGTACGGGGAAGACATCGAGGATCCCAAGGGTGACGTGTTCGGCGTCACGAAGGGGCTCACCATCGGCTTTCCGGGCAGAGTTCGCAACTCTCCGCTCTCGGAATCCTTGATCCTCGGCGAGACGATCGGCGAAGCGCTCGCCGGGAGGCGCCCGGTCGCGTTCCTGCAATTTGCGGATTTTCTTCCGATTGCGTACAACCAGATATTCGCCGAGCTCGGGAGCATGTACTGGCGGACCGACGGCGGCTGGCAGGCTCCGGTCATCGTAATGATCACCTGCGGCGGCTACAAGCCCGGCCTCGGACCGTTTCACGCGAGCAGCCTCGAGGCAATCGCGGCACACACGCCCGGCGTAGATGTGGTGATGCCGAGCACCGCCGGCGACGCGGCGGGCCTCCTCAACGCCGCGTTCGAGTCGGGTCGTCCGACGCTGTTCTTCTACCCCAAAAGCTGCTTGAACGATCGCGACAACGCCACGAGCCGCGACGTCGAGCGCCAGCTCGTGCCGCTGGGTCGTGCCCGTCGCGTGCTCGAGGGCGACGATATCACGATGGTGGCGTACGGCAACACCGTGGGGTTGTGCCGACGTGCCGCTGCGGAACTGGCAGAGCACGGCGTCTCGACCGAGTTGATCGACCTGCGATCGATTCAACCCTGGGATATCGAGACCGTCTGCGCTTCCGCCGAGCGCACCGGACGCCTCATCGTAACGCACGAAGATAATCACAGCGCAGGGGTCGGCGCCGAGGTGGTAGCCACGGTTGCCGAGCGCGCATCTCGCCCGGTTGCGGTGCGGCGCGTTACGCGCGCCGACACCTACGTTCCGTGCAACTTCGAGAATCAGCTCGAGGTTCTGCCGAGTTACAAGCGAATACTCGAGACCGCGGTAGAGTTGCTCGCCGGCGAGATCAGCTGGAAGCCTCCCGCAGCGTTGGAGAAAGGGGTTTACTACCTCGAAGCCATCGGGTCGAGCCCGTCGGATGAATCGATCACGGTGGTTGAGTGGCAAATAGCGCCCGGTGATGCGGTAACAAGCGGACAGATCGTCGCCGAGCTCGAGGCCGACAAGGCGGCGGTAGAGCTCAAGTCGTCGGTAGCCGGAACCGTCGAGGAGTTGTTGGTAGCTCAAGGCGATCTCGTGAAGGTCGGAACCCCTATCGCAAAACTCAAGACCGAAGTAGCCGAGAGCTCGGGACGCGAGCACCTCAAACCGGTTACCCGCGAGGACCCCGGCACCCCGATCATCACCGCGATCGAGCCCGAGCGGAGCCATGGAGCGCAGTTCGAAGCGCCGGCCGTGCAGGTGTCGCAGCGCCCCGAAACCGCCGGGCACCCCATAATACTGGGCGTAACCGGCGCAAAAGGTGGGCGCACGGTGACGAATGAGGAGATCTCACGGATGTGCCCTACCTGGTCGCCCGACGACATCCTGAAGCGAACCGGGATAGAGACGCGGCCGTGGGTTACCGAGGGCGAGAACGCGCTGACCCTTGCCGAGCGCGCGGCACGCAAGCTGCTCGCGGCGCAGGAGCTCGCGGTCGAGCAGATAGACGCCATCATCTGCGCCACCGGTACCCCGATCTACAACACTCCCTCGATGGCGGCGCTCCTCCACGATCGTCTTGGGAGCGAGCACGACGGGTTTCTCGCGCCCGCGTACGACATCAACGCTGCGTGCTCCGGCTACCTCTACGGTCTGCAGACCGTGTACGACTACCTGCAGAGTCGCCCCGCGGATCGCATCCTGCTGATCACCACCGAGGTGCTGTCGCCGCTGCTCGACACCTCCGACCCGGCGACCGCGCCGATCTTCGGAGACGCCGCTACCGCTACCCTCATTACCGGCGCCGCGGGCGCCGGCGCGGCCGGCTCCCGGTCATCGGGAGCCCTGCGCGTATACCGGCCGAGGCTGGCAGCCCGAGGCGAGCCGGGAGAGATCCTCTGCGTACCCGGTAGCGGAGTCGACCAGCACGTCTCGATGGACGGGCCCGCCGTATTCCAGGAAGCGGTCAAGCAGATGATGCATATGCTCGAGCTTGCCTGCGGTGACGCAGGAATAAGCCCGGGCGAGCTCGATATCATGGTCCCACACCAGGCCAATCAGCGCATCATCAACGCGATTCGCCAGCGGCTCAAGGCACCGCACGAGAAGATGTTCAGCAATATCCGGCACAACGGGAACACCTCCTCCAGCACCATACCGCTCTGCCTGGAGGAACTCAGCGGGACGCTCGTGAGCGGGCATCGGCTGGGGCTCGCCGCGTTCGGCGGCGGTTTCACGTTTGCAGGCGGTGTGCTCGAGGTCGTGTAATTGGGCGGTCGCGGCAGCGGCGGGAACACCGGGCGAG
>PUOW01000097.1 GCA_003552185.1 Spirochaetaceae bacterium | reverse complement strand
GTGCGCTTGCAGGGGCGGTGTACAACCGAATCCAGCAGATCAACGAGATCGAGGCGGAACGAAACCGTCAGGCGTTCGCGCTGATTGTGTTGAATCAGTTCATCGCCGAAGACTTCAGCGGTGTCGATCAAACCGCTGCGCTCGCGCCGGGCGGACGCTCGAGCGTTGCCCGTGTACTCACGCAGCAGTTGAATGCGCTGTCCGGCCGCATCCTGCCCGGAACCGATATCCGCTTCGAGGTTGAGTCGTACGAGGAGTTTACCGAGGAAGGGCCGGAGGGACGAACCGAGGTGCATGTCGATTTCACGCAGCGGTTTCTCGGGGATCGATTGATCGTTCGAGTTGGAGGGGCGGTTGATCTGGAAGGTGAGCGCAGGGCCGAAGGAGGCCTCGCCGAGCTCGCCGGCGACTTGGCGGTCGAGTACCTGCTCACCGAGGACGGGCGCTATAGAGTGCGGGGCTTTCGCAGAACCGGATACGAGGGCCCGGTGGAGGGCACGCTCACCAGCACCGGCGTGGCGTTGCAGTATACGCGCCGGTTCGACCGAGTGCGTGAGTTGTTGCGCCGACCGCGCGAGGAGGAGGAGCCGTTCGACGAGTCTTGGCTCGATGAGATCGAGTGGCAACCGGCCGAGCAACATAAACCGCAGCGATGAGAATACCTGTCTTAACACCGGCTCTCCTGCTGCTTTCCTGGGCCCCTCTGCTGTTCATTGGATGTGCCGGTTTGCGCTACGTGCCGGAGGACGAAGAGCTCTATACCGGGGCAGATCTCGAGATCGAATCTGAGGAGCGCGTTCCGAGGCGCAGGCGTCTGCAGTCGGAGCTCGAGGAGGGGATTCGCCCTCAACCCAACACCACCTGGCTTGGGTTGATTCGTCCGGGGCTTTGGCTTTACGGCGCTACCGAAGACGCCGAAACCGGTTTGCGGGGGTGGGTGAACCGGAGGTTCGGCGAGCCACCGGTGCTGTTTCATCAAGCCTCCCCCGAGCGCACCGCCGAGACCTTGCGCCGACGGCTCGGTAACAAAGGCTATTTCGACGCCGAGTTGAGCTACGAGATCGAGCGACGCCGGCGCCGTGCTGCGGTCACCTACCGGGCGACGCTGTTCGAACCGTTTCGGATCTCGGAGCTGCGCGGCACGCCGGGCGAAAGCGAACTCGAGCAGGCCGTAAATCGGTCGCTCGAGGACACACAGGTAGAACTCGGCGAGGTCTACTCGCTCGAAACATTGATCGAGGAACGGGCGCGAATCGATCGCGCGCTCAAGGAAGACGGTTTCTTCTACTTCAGTCCCGACTATCTTGAGTTTGTTGCGTCGGCCGATCCTCATGAACGCACCGTCGAGCTCGAGCTACAGGTGAAGCCCGATACACCGGCCCGCGCGCGCCGGCGCTTCGAAATCCGGGAGATTCTGATCCATGACGGTGGAGCTTCCGACGCCGGGACGGCCGGCCGAGAACAGATCGCCGACGGTGTCTACCTTTTGGGTGCAACGAACGGGAGCGGGTATCGCGTCGATATCCTGACCGACGCAATTCTGCTGCGCCCCGGCGAGCGCTACAGCAGGCGGGCTCATCTCGACAGTATCAGCAGGCTGATGGATCTCGAACTATTCCAAACCGCGAGCATTCGCTACCGGGAGGTCGGCGACGGCGAAACGCTCGATGCCGAGGTGTTTCTCACGCCGGCTATGGAGAAATCGGTACAGGCCGAGCTGCGCGCGGTGAGCAAATCGAACGATTTTGCGGGGCCCGGTCTCACCGCCTCGTACCTCGACCGGAATCTGTGGGGCGGTGCGGAACAGTTCGAACTGCAACTGCTTTCGAGCTTCGAGACCGAGCTCGGCACCGCCGAGTTCAGTCTGGATTCGTACGAACTCGGCGCCGAGGCCGGCGTCTCGCTGCCTCGTATCCTCGGTCCGCTGCCGATCGGAACCGCGCCGACGCGTACGCTGCCGCGTACAAGGGTGCGCGTCGGCTTCCGGTCGCTCACTCGCCTCGACGCGTATCGACTGGACTCGTTCAATGTGGGCTACTCGTATGCGTGGAGCTCCGACGAGTTTAGGCACCACGAGTGGCGCCCGGTCGAGGCGACGCTTATCAGGCCGCGCGACTTTGCGCCGGATTTCCAAGAACTGCTCGACGACAGTCCGGCGCTACAACGCGCGTTTGATCAGCAGTTCATTGTGGCAAGCGGCTATTCCTACCGCTACGACACACGAAGCGACGATGCGCGACGGCATCATCGCTACCTCGGACTTGAACTCGAAAGCGCCGGGAACCTGCTGCACGCCACGCAGGTGCTGCGCGAAGGCGAAGGGCCTGCCGAGGGTGACCCGTTTACCGTTTTCGGCGTGCCGTATTCGCAGTATTTGCGCGTCGATACCGACAGCAGGGCTTATCTTGGAGTCACCGAGAACTCGAGCCTGGCGATGCGGTTCCTCGCGGGCGCGGGCCGGGCTCTCGGCAACGCCGAGACGATGCCGAGTATCCGGCAGTTTGCGGTAGGGGGCACCAACAGCATGCGCGCCTTTCGGGCTCGCAGCATCGGCCCCGGAAGCGCTGCTCGACCCGAAGACGGAACCTACACCGAGCGGCTCGGCGATATGCGGCTCGAAGGCAACCTCGAGTACCGGTTCCCGCTGTTCGGCTTGTTTCACGGAGCGCTGTTTCTCGATGCCGGCAACATCTGGAATCTCGGCGACGATCAAGACCGGCCCGACGGCAGATTCGAGCCCGCCGGCGCCCTGGAGGAGCTCTATCTGGGAGGCGGAGTGGGGGTTCGGCTCACGACCCCGCTTCTCGTCCTGAGGCTCGATCTTGCGCTCCCGCTTCGCGAGGCCGACCGCCCCTCCGGTAGGCGTTGGGTGGTGGATGAGATCGATTTTCGCGACCGCGACTGGCGCGCCGATAATCTTTCGTTCAACCTCGCGATCGGCTACCCGTTCTAGCGGCACGGGTTGAATGATATGTTAGAAAACGGTTAGAAACTGGTTAGAAGCTGGTAGGACAACGCATCGCCGTTTGCACCACATCCGGTGGCATCGTACGCCGCGAGTTGCTTGTGAGACGTTCCTCGGTAGTTGTTTTCGTCTTGTTGTTGATTGTTCCTCTTTTACCTGCCGATGCCGGTATTCCCGATCGGTTGCGCCCGGCGGAAGAGTTCCCGTATCGGCTTGAGGCGGGAAGGGAAGCCTTGTTGATTGCCGGCGGGCTCGGGTTGACGATCACTGGGTTTGCTCTCGATCAGTTTTACGAAACTACCACGGCGGCCGAGTACGCCGATGAGACCGGGTTCGATAAGGACGAAGTCTTCTATCTCGACCGGGTGTTCATGAGACCGTACTCCGAAATTGGGCAGAACACCGCGCACGCTTTGTTCTTCGTAACCCTCCTAAGCCCATTTCCCACGATCGTGCACCAGGATTTCGGGACGATCTTCACGATTGGCATGATGTACGGCCAGACCCTCATGCTGTCTTACGGGGTCAAGGAGACCGTGTTGCACGCGTTTCCCCGCTATAGACCTCAGTCGTATTACGACGACACTCCCTCGGAGTTGCTCACCAAGCAGGGTTCGCGCAAGTCGTTTCCGTCCGGGCATGCTGCGCATCCCTTTGCGGCCGCTACATTTGCTACCACGGTGTTCTCACGGATGTATCCGGAGAGTCCGCATCGCTACGCGCTGGCGGCCGTGTCGTACGGCCTCGCCGGTACGGTTGCGGCGCTGCGCGTCTACTCCGGCCGCCATTTTCTCACCGATGTGCTCGCCGGAGCCGCGTGGGGTAGTTTCGTCGGCTGGTTTGTGCCTCGTTTGCACGTGGTTGAGCGTGAAGAGCGTTCGGTGTCGCTCGCGCCGTTGATCACCGGAGAAGGCGCCGGGCTCATGCTGCAGCTGCGCCGCTAACCGCCAACCGCTAACCGCGCCGCGGACTACGGAGCGCTCGGAGCGAATCGTAGCCACGCACTGTTGTCTTCGTAGTCTTCGATCGCGTTCGGCTCTTCGGCGTGATGATACGAGCTCAATCGCGTCGTGATCTGGTGTTTCAAGGCCGCTTTCGCGTTCTCGATCAGTTCCGGGCGATACCCGCGCTCGCCGAGGGTGAATACCATTTCCAACGAGATAAGGCGTCCGAGCGCCTCCCCGAGGGACACCATCTTGCGCTGTGAAAGCGAGCCCGGTATCGAGAACTCTAAGGCCGAGCGACAGTACTCAGCCGCTCGTTGCGTCAGCTCGTTGGCCCGAAGATAACGGTACAGCAGATGCTGTTTGGCCTTCGTCATGGATTTTAGAACGGCTTCGGAAATCTGGTGGTAGAGAATGTCGTTCGATCCTTCGAAGATCTGAAACGGGCGGCTGTCGACGATCGCGCGGCCGACGAAGCGATCCAACCGGTAGCCCTGCGCGCCGAACAACTGTACCACCGACTGTGAAGCGGCCTGCATCATATCGGTTACCACGCTCTTTATCGCGTTTGCGCTCAATGCGGTTGAGGAGCAGTCGTTACGAATATCGGCAGCCTCCGCCGCGTAGGCGCACATCGCCGAGCAGGTGGTGTAGGCCGCCTGCAACTCCGCTATGCGGTGCTGAACCTGGTCGTAGCTCAAAAGCGATCGTCCGCCGACCGCCCGAGCACGTACCTGCGCGACGGCCTCGTCGAGCAAGCGCTTGAGAAATCCCATTGCCATGCCGGGGAACTGCAGCCGACTACGGTGCAGGAGGTCGAGCAGCATGCGAACCCCGCTCGTCCTTGGTGGGAATCTGCGAGCATGCGGAAGGTTTGTGTCGATGCGATTGCGTCCGTACGGAATCATATAGAGCCCGAGGCTCTCGTAGTACTCCTCAACCTCGATGCCTCCAAGGCTCTTGTCCCAGACGAAGAAACTGATGTTTCGCTCGAGCTCGCCGCCGGAAGTTTGTCCGCGTGCCGTGAGAAGCCAGAAATCGGCATGTCCGGTAAGGCCTCCCCAGTGTTTGGTGCCGCGCACGCGGTACCCGGTTGAGGTTTCCTCGAAGCGCGTTCGCATCTGGAGCGCGTCGGAGCCGTAATCGGGCTCGGTGATCATGAGTCCGCCGAGTGCTCTGTCTTCAATGAAGCGTGTGAACACTTCGTGTTGCACCGCCTCCTCGCCGTGTCGCGATACCGGCTGGAGAAACAGCGCACCGTTGATGCCCATGGCAAGCGACAGCGGAAGCGACTCGTAGGAGCAGGTCTCGAGCATCGTCAACGACTCGGCTACGTTCTGACCTCGCCCTCCGAAACGCGCCGGGATGAATACCGAGAGCGGGTCGGCCGTGAGCACCTTGTCGAGAAACTCACGGGGCATTCCGCGGCGCGCCGCGCGCGCGTCTGGGTACAGCGAGGCGACGGCCGAGCGAACACGCTCCTGTAACGTTGTTATGAACTGTGTGGCGGGGGATTGGGAGACGGTAGTCATGAGCGGGCCTCGCGTACTTTTGGAGTAACGTGTTGCCGCATAGACTGCTCAGCAAGACGTCGGGATAGAATACCTTATTAAATCACTAATGTCGAGGGGCTTGGATGAGATGCTCGGATGAGGCCGCGACGACACGCGATCAAATGCTGCGTTTAATTGCGTATACCGCAAGGCGGTCGGCGACCGCTTCCGAGTCGTCGGCGATCTGCGAGATGCGTTCAGCGAAGTAACGCATATGAACGCGCTTGCTGAACTCTTGGATGCCCTCGCGTTCAAACACCTTGCGCTTGATCCGCTCTTCTACCTCGTCGGCTTGATGCTCCCAGTAGTGAACTTTCTCAACATGCTCGGTGACACGGTGCAGTTCACGGAAAAAGGCGCGCACCGCGAGCGTGACCTCCGAGGCCGTTTTTACACACAGCTCCATCAGTTCCAAGAAGTCGTCCTTGAGAAACGGGTAGACCTCGGGTTTCTCGATACTGAAGTGGCTCGAGATGTCTTTGGTTCTGTCGGTGACGTTGTCGAGCGTCTCGAGCAATGCGAGCACGTCCCCGCGGGAATCCGGAATTAGCATCTCGGCGTACAGCTTATGCTTGATATCGCGTCGAAGATTGTCGGCCTCGCGCTCGGTTTGATCTATCTCATTACGTTGGAGCTCGAAAGACTCGAACTTACCGTTGAGGTACTTCTTGACCGCATCATGGAGCAGCAGAACGCTTTGCTCAACGAGGCTGAGATATCGATCGATGTTGAGTTCCAGTGTCTTCGCCTTCGCTCCGAGTAAGCCGGTTGCGGTGTCTTTTTGCTGCTTGTTCTGTTTCATGCTTTGCTCCTCGTGACGATGTATTTCCGTGTGCTGAATCGTTCATCTTCGGCCGCTCCTCCGATTCTGTCAAGCGGGGTTGCTGAAGCGGGGTTGCTGAAGCCGGTCGTCGGAAGCACGCCGTGGCAACTCGATAATCGGCTCGATAACCATGCGTTGGTTCGATGAAAATCGTCTGATATACTCCGTGAAACCCATTGATGAGAGTGAGCAGCATGAACGAAGCCGAGAAACACAAGCAGATTAAGGCACTGATTGAGTCGGTGGATCAGCACCGTGAGGAGATTCTCTCGTTTGCGCAGGACCTTGTGCGCATACGCAGCTACCCCGGCGATGAAGAAGCGGCCGTACGCTGCGTTGAAGCGATGATGCAGCGTCTCGAGTACGACGAGGTTTGGGTAGACGGCATGGGAAATATCATAGGTCGCGTGGGCGAGGGGCCCCGTGTTCTGATGTTCGATTCGCACCTCGATACCGTTGAGGTGAACGATGCCGATGAATGGACGGTGGAGCCGTTCAGCGGCTTGATGCGCGACGGGATGCTGTATGGGCGCGGGTCGGTGGACATGAAATCGGCGGCGGCCGCCTCGGTCTACGCGGCGGCGCTCGCGAAGCGTGCCGGAGTGCTCAACGGGGTAACGGTGTACGTGAGCTGCAGCGTTATGGAAGAGGATTGCGACGGTGAGAATCTGAAATATGTGTTCGAGCAAAGCCGGATCCGGCCCGAAGCCGTGGTGATCTGTGAGCCGTCCTCAAACCGCATTGCGCTCGGCCACAAGGGAAAGGCCCAGATGGTAGTGAATACCCGCGGAGTATCGGCGCACGGTGCGGCGCCCGAGCGCGGGGAGAACGCGGTGTACCGGATTCCCGAGATTATTGCGCGAGTGGAGCGCCTCGCGGGGCGGCTGCTCGAGCAAGAGGAACCGCGTGGCACCTTGGTGCTGTCGCGCATCTCGAGTGTAAGCGAGTCCTTGAATGCGGTGCCGTACGAATGCGAGATCTACCTCGATCGGAGGCTGGCGCTCGGCGAAGATGAGCAAACCGTTACGCAGGAGATGCGAGATCTGGTGGACGGAACCGAGGCCGAGTGGCGGTTCGGGACACTGCATCGTAGGAGCTGGACCGGGCATGAGGTTGTCTACGAGCCGGTACACGCGCCGTGGCGCATCGAGCCCGATCATCCGCTTGCGCAGACCTGTTCTGCAGGGTATGACGCCGTGTACGGTCGACCGCCGTCCGATCGCGACTACACCTTCTGGAACTTCAGCACGAACGCGGTGGCTTCAACTGCGCGGGGCATTCCCACGATCGGGTTCGGCCCGGGGGATCCTGAGCTCGCGCATATGCGCGACGAACACTGCCCGGTGGACCAGATCATAGAGGCGTGCCGGTTTTACGCCGCGGTAATCTACCTGTCTTGACCGGACCGCCTCTCGGCGGCAACCTCCCGGCGCAGCCGTGCAGCCGGGTTGTCGTGCGTCTTGTCGGCAGTATGGGTCGCGTCGGTGCCGCCGGTTTCGCCGCCGGCGCCCACCGCCGGCGTTAGCTCAACATGACCGTTCCCGTTGCCGTCGGCCGCCGTGCCGTCGGCCACTGCGCCGCCGCGAGCGCCGGCCGGCTCGATGAGTTCGCCGGTTTGGGTTTCGTTGCGGAACCGCAGCACGTTCACCATAAAGATATTGAGCTTGTTGACGATGTTCGGCGGCAAGATGTTGCCGTCGACCTCGACCGAGATCGTGGGATAGTTGTGCTCGCGCGCCCAGGGCGTGTAGATGCCCTCGATGACGCGACCGATTAAGCACGCGAACGGCGAGATATTCACCACGCCGGAGTAACCTTCCTGCATCGCGGTAGCCGCCACACCGGTGGACACCGCGATCTCGGAGCTCAACTCGTGGCTGAGAAAGTGCTTCGAGGTGTTCGCCATGATGCGCTTCATGTTGTGCGGGGCGGGGGCCAACAGACCGGCGGGAGCGAGCGCGCGTTTCACCTTACGCTCAACGTGATGCTTCCAGGCCGACTCGAGCTTGAGCTGCACGAGTTTCCGCGCCGGCTCCGAGAACGGCCGTTTCCAGGGCGGTTCGAGCCGCAACAGTTTCTTGAGCTCGTGCGCGCGCATGAAGTCCAGGTAGTGAATCCATTCGCACACCCCGGATATCTTCGGCACGATGCCGCGTCCGGCGAGCAAGCCCACCAGCTCGTCGACCGCGAAGTCGTCGCGCCGCACGTAGATCTCGCCTACGATCAGCACGCGCGGACAGTCCTCGAGCTTCCTCGCGAGTGGAATCTTCGCGACCTCTCGCGCCACGCGCGCGATCGCGGGTAGCAGCCGATCGATATCGGACTGCACCTCATCGATGACCCCTTGCCACAGTTCGTTGAAACGGCGGACGGCCTGCTTGGGGTCCGCTGCGCAGGCGCGGAGCGCGGTTTGTACGTCTTTGAGGTAATCGGCGGCTGCGAGGCCGAGCCACATATCGCGCGAGAAACGCGGGCCGAGCTCGGTATAGGAGTTGTCGGCGCTCAAGGTGAACACCACCACGTTCTCGAAACGCAGATCCCGAAAGAGGTTCTCGAAGTATACGTAGTACTGTCCGGTGCGGCATGGGCCGGTAGTGATCGGGACGAACAGTAAATACAGCTCGTCTTTTCGATACTTATCGGACGCAAAAAACTCGAGTGCGCTCCCGAGGACAAGGTGCGACGGGACGCACTCTTTGCCGGAGGCGTGCGCGCGGGCGGCCTGCAGCGTCTTAAAGGTGGCTACCGGCAGCGCCTCGGCGTTGACACCGGCCGAGCGGAGCACGCCGCCGAGGAGATCGGTTGAGAGCGCGCCCATGTTCGAGAGTAACACCTTTACCCGCGGGTTGTTCTGAAGCGGGATGCGTTCGTCGGTGTGAACATTGTGCACGTGCAGCGGGTCTTGCCCGTTGTTCACGAAGCGGTAGCCGTTGTCGTAGCGCTCCTCGGCGAGCTGGTCGCGTTTGCTCCGATAGCCCTCTATGATGTCGAGGAACGCCTCTACGCGGGTGTCTATCCCGGCGTCGGCGGAGTGCGAGTCGAGCTCCAGAATGAGAAACGGCTTGGTTCCCATCAGCCACTTAAGGTAGTGCAGGATGAATGAGTCGGGCGCGCACGAGAAGTTAGAGATGAAGGTCACGTAGATATTCTCTTCCTTCGCGAGCATCGAGGCGGCCTTCATGTCCTGTTGACCGTAGTACCAATACATGTTCGGAAAGATGTCCTGCTCGCCGATCGGGAGAATATCGAACGGTATCACCGAGTATCCGCGAGTGGTGAACTTACGCGGGATACCCATGTT
>PUOW01000452.1 GCA_003552185.1 Spirochaetaceae bacterium | reverse complement strand
GCGCCGCCCGCGCCGAGCGCTTCCCGCGCCTCTCGCTCTCCCTCTCCGGCAGCTACCTCACCCACCCCGACCAGACGATCACGATCGACCAAGGCTCAATCGACACCATCGAGGAAGGGGCCCTCTCTCCAACCCCCGACAACGACGAGGACATTCAAGTTCCCGGAGAGCGGTTCCCGATCCCTCCCACCGATCTGGACGTAGACCTCGATCTTCCGCACACGATCTACCGCGCCACCGCAACGCTCGAGCAACCGCTGTTCACCTGGGGACAGATCGCCCGCAGCGTCGACGCCGCCCGGCTTGACCGCGAGGTTCAGCGCGCTGAGCTCGCCGAGATCGAAACCGAGCTTCGGCGCGACGTCCGCGAGCTCTATTTCGGAGCGGTGTTCGGACGCGAAGCCGAGGCGCTGCTCATTGAGATGGAACGCGTGATGGAAGCGATTGTGCGCGACCGGGAGGCGAGCTACGAACAAGGCACCATCACCCGCGAGGCGGTGCTGGAAGCCGAGGCTCAACACGCGGAGGTGCGCGCCTCGCTGGCCGAAACTCGCGAATCGGCCGAGGATGCCCGCGAGGCGCTTGCGTTTTACACGCGCGGCGGCCGCCCGGAGCTTTCCGGCCTCAGCTCGACGTTCCGCGACAGCGTTCCCACGCTCGATGAATCGGTCCTCGTGGAGCGCGCGCGGTCGGCCTCCCCCCGGCGCGAATCGCTTGCCCTGCAACGCCGCCAGGCCGAAGCCGCGGCCGCCGCGGAGCGCGGCGACCGTCCGCTCCTGCCCCAGCTCGGCCTCGAGGTCAGCCTCGAGGCCGACACCGACAAGTTCCCGCTTCTCGAGGACGGCTGGCGCGACGCCTCGGACTACAACGTCATTATCAGCATCGGAAGCGACATCACCCTCTTCGATGCCGGTCGGCGACGCTGGAGCATCGAAGAAGCCGAAGAGCGCGCCCGGATCGCCCGCAGCGGCGTGGAAGAGCTCGACCAGGGGCTCTCGCTCGAGGTTCGCCGCGCGGTTGGCTCCCTGAGACGAGCCGAAGCAACGCTCGCCCGCCGGCGCGCCGAAGCCGCCCACGCCGCCGAGCGATACGCAAACGCCCGTACGGCCTACGAGAACGAAGCGATAACACGCGAGGAAGAACGGCTTGCCCGCCTTGGGGAGCTCGAGGCCGAAGCGGGCCTACTGGAAGCGAAGTACGAGCTCGAACGCGCCCTCACCCGGCTCGAGTACACAATCGCCGGCCCGATCGACCGCCGGTAACCACGTGGCGACGCACAGGACATGCAGAGGCGTCCGGCGGTCGGTCGGTGTTTTGCTGCGCGCAAAACGCCGCTCGTACCGTATTTATTTTGCGTCAAAGTTAGCGTACGTTGGGAACCCCATTGTTAACATTGCTGGCCCGCAATGAGCACTCTCCCAAAACCGAAACTCACCCGGCAAATGCCGAGACGGACAGCAATCTGGCCCAGGCCACCCAGACCGATGCGGCCGGGGCCGGTTGCGGTGGACGGCCGCACGGCAGGATTAACGCCGGCGCGCCGGGCGCGGCAGCGGCGGGCACGCGCGGGGATGGGAAACGGCCGGGAGGGATGATGTTAACAATGAGGTTCTGGACCCCTGTTAACAATCCGGCAAAATTCCGACGGATTCACGCGTGTTTTTCGCCCTGGGGCTCTGGGGCTGGGGCTGGGGCTGGGGGCAAGGCTGACCGCCAGGGGCGCCGGAGCGGCCGACACAGGCCGACACAGACCGACACAGGCCGCCGCGGGCGCGGGGGCGTGGCGCCGGAGCGAGCGGTTAGCGCCAGGTGAGGCGGGCGCTGCAGATCGGCTGGTGGTCGGAGCGGCGCCGAACGAGGTGCACTCGGGTGCCGGAGGGGATGATGGTGTCGCCTGCGGACATGCTGCCGGCCGGGGCGGTCGCGTCGGCTGGGGCGATGGTGTCGGGGCCGGTTGTGTCGTGGGGCGTGCTGAAAAGCTCGACCTCCTCCCCGCCCCCGGTCTCGGCGAGGTAATTGAGCTCGAAGCTGTCGAGGTGGGCTGATTCGAGCGCTTGCCATGGGTAGGAGTCGATGATCCATTTCAGATAGGCGACGCTGTTCACATGGTCGTGCCGATCGAGGTCGCTGTAGACGACGGTTTTGCGGTAGTCCGGATCGGGAGGACAGGCGAGTGCGGTGCGGCGGCCGGAAGGGGGTGCAGTGTCGTTCGCGTTGTTGGTGTTTTTGGTGTCGTCCTGCGGGGAGTCGGCCGGGGCAGCAAGTTCCAGGATCGGAAGCTTTTCGAGCGGCCGATCGAGGGCACGCCGGAATTCATCGAAGTCACGCGGGTCGAACAGCGATTCGATCCGCACGGGGCGACGAGTCTCGGAATCGAGCACGAGCCATGCGCTGGTGCCGAGCGCGGCCACGCGGCCGTCGCGAAGACGCATCTCGTACTCGCGCAGCGCGAAGATGCGTTGGGAGCCGCCGGGCCAGGTCTCGACCTCGACGATATCTTCCCAGTACGGCAAGTCGCGAATTTCAACTGCGATGCGCGATAGCACCCAGAAGCGTTGCCGCTCGCCAAGGGCGCTGTAACCGTACCCGAGCAGCTTGGCGTGCTGCCACGCGGCTTCCAACAGATAGCGAGTCAGCGCCGTGGGGGTGAGGCGATTGTCGGTGTCAACGTCAAAGGAGCGCACCTGGAATCGTTCCTGGTGCGGGCGAATGGCTGTGCGCTTCTGGTGCTGCATAATCGGTCGCTCAGGGCTCAGGTGATGCCTGCTCGAGCAGGCGCTCGACACGGTATTCCGACGCTTCTTCGGCGTTCCATAAGGACTGCACACAGCGATAGAGACGGCTGATCCCCTCTGTGAGCTCCGGCGACGAGCTCGTCGCCTCCCTGTCGGCCCGCAGCGCGGCAGTCTTGAGCTCGAGCACGCCGATCGCGAAAAACATCCAGACCAGGGCGTGGAAGCGCTCACGGTTGAACCACACGATCTCGTTGTAGGTGTTGAATCCGAGATACTCGGTGATCTCGTGATACGAAAACAGGTCTTCAAGCACCTGGCGGGGACTCTTGTCGTCGAGACAGTACTCGCGGATGCGACCGCCGTGCGAGACGAGAAGCGTCATCAAACGGGTCCAGTCGCTCATCGCAATATCGCCGCGTTCGCTGAGCTCGCCGGGGAGGATGTTCTCGAGCTGATTCACCAGCCGCAGATCCTGCCCGACGCAGGCACCGGCGAGACCGGAGTACTCGGCGTCGGCGGTGTCGGCCGGCCCCGGAGCGGGCGTCGCGCTTGGGGCGGCGCCTGAGGCGCCGGATGCTGCAGGCTCTGCGCCGCGCGCTTCGGCTGCTCGGGCTTCCGAGGCGCGAGTGGCTGCCTCGGCGGCGGCAGGGTCGATGCCGGCCGCGGCATCGATGGGCGCGGGCTCGGGGGGTCGCATGAGGTCCTCGAACGGCGCGAGGAAGATGTAGCCGGTCAGGGTATGGATGTATGCCGGGGTGCCGAGCACGGTCTTGTTGAGTAGCTTTGCGGCGGCGCGGTAGGTTTCGCGCTCCCGGCGCGGCTTCTCGAGCGAGAGGTAGCGCAGCGAGAGCAGAGCCTTGAGACGGAGGCGGAAGCTTTCGGCGGCGACGGCGATATCGCCGCGGCCGGCGCAGTACTCGCGCGCGGCGCGCAGGAACTGCTCGTAGCGCGTCACCAGGCGTTGCTGGTCGACATCGCCGGGCGCGACCTCGCCCCGCAGCTCGGCCTCGAGCTCGCGCAGGGTACCGGAGTTCACCGCGCGGAAGAAGACATCATACAGCGGCTGGAGGAACACCTCCTTGAGGGCCTCGTCGATGCTCTCGACGCCGGCACCGCCGAGGCGGTCGGCGAGCTGCGCGTAGTGCGAGTACTCGTTGTCGTAGACCTCATAGACGTCGGTATAGACCTGGGTTTCATAGCCGCCCAGGCGTACGTAGAGCCCTTGATCGTAGAGATCCTTGCTGTTGCGGATCAACCACAGGCCGCTGCGCTGCTCGCGCATGATACAGTAGGCGCGGTGATTCGGCGAAAGGCCGAGGGCGGGCGCAAGCCGCCCGCGCATGTGGTGCTTGCCGCCCTCGGGAGTTTTCTCCACGTAGGCGGCCGACTCGTTGATCCAGCCGCTGGTTTCGTGGAATGAGTTGTTGTACAGCACGAGCGCTCGCTCGTGGCCAGCCTGATTGGAGGAGGCGAACACATTCTCGTTGACACTGCCGTGCTGGTCGAAGAGATCGTAGAGCATGAAGTGCTCCACGTTGGCAAACAGGTGGCGGCGCTTCATCAGGGGGAAGATCTCGTGCTCGTGGCGCGCAACGAGCTGCCGGTCGGCCGTCTCATCCCAGTAGGCGCGGCGATACTCCATGCCGTACTTCTCGGCGAAGCCTTCGATCTGGCCGTGGCCGAACATCGGCAGGCCGGGCATCGTCACCATCAGGGTGGCGACGCCGAAGTACTTATCGCCGTTGCCGAACTGCACCACCGCGGTTTCCTCGTCGGGGTTGTTCATGAAGTTCACGAAGCGTTTGAGGATGTCTTTGTCGAACTCGATGGTGTTCTTGATCGTCTGACGGTACTTGTCGTTCTCTTCGTCCTTTAGCATGTTCATGAAGGCGCTGTTGTAGACGCGGTGCATCCCGAGCGTGCGCACGAAGTAGCCTTCCATCATCCAAAATGCTTCGGCCAGGAGTAAGGTGTCCGGGGCTTCCTCGGCGGCGCGGTCGACGACCTCGCGCCAGAACTCGTTCGGCATATGGCGGTTGAACTCTTCCTTGGTGAGCCCGTGCTCGGCGCGGGTGGCGATGTCGCCGCCGGAACCCGGTTCGGGAAACCACAGCCGCTGGTAGTGCTTCTTGGAGAGCGTCATGGCCGCGTCGAAGCGGACAATCGGAAACTCGCGCGCTACGCCCAGGATGGTGCGGAGCACCGCCTCGCGGGTTTCCGGATTCAGGAAGTTCAGCTGCGCGGTGTCGTTCCACGGCATGCTCGTCCCGTCGTTGCCGTGATAGATGAAGCGCTCGCGGCCGCTGTCGTAGTCGACATGCTTGAACACTACCGCCGCATCCGAGCGGTCGTAGTAGTGGTCCTCGAGATAGATGCCGACGCCGGAGCGGCTTGAGAGGTTCTCGCCGTTGAAACTGTAGCTCGGAAACGGCGAGTGGTCGAGTTGAATGAACCAGTCGGGGTGGTCGTACACCCAATGGCTGTCGATGCCGGTGTGGTTCGGCACCATATCGCTGCCGAGACGGATACCGCGAATCCAGCAGCGGTGCTTGAGGTCGTGCAGGGCGTCCCAGCCGCCGAGCTCACCGGCGATCTCGTAGCTCTCAAGCGCGTAGGCCGAGGCCTCGGCTTCGGGATTCCCGCACATCTGCTTGATCCGCTTGCTCGCTCTGCTGCGCTCCCAGATTCCGATCAGCCAGAGACCGGTGAAACCCTGCGCGGCAATGCGGTCGAGCTCCTGGTCGGGAATCTCGTTCAGACGGCGGATCTCGCGTCCATAGCTGCGCGAGAGCTGATCCAGCCAGACGAGGGTGCTTTTGGCGAGGAGCACTACGTGCGGCATCCAGTCCCGGTCGGGGCTGAAGCGCTCGAGCTCCTCATCGAACCCGCTGTAATCGTAGGCGTACTGCGGTCCCGGCCCCAGCCCCGCGGCGGCCCCGTGCTCCTCCTTGATCAGGTCCAGGCTGCGCAGCAGGCGAAACAGAAAGCGCCCGAGCAGCCGGCTCCAACGCGCGCGGACGAAGGCGATCTGTGCTTCGAGCGAGTCGGGGAAGCGCCGCGCAGGCTCGAGCAGCAGATCGAACAGCGGCAGATTATCAGGTCCGAAGCCGGGTTGCTCATCGAAGTACGCTTTGGCGGTCTGGATCACCGCGCGGTAGGAGCTTCCGTCCTCAAGCTCCTGATCGTCGAAGAGCTCGAGAAACTGCTTGAGCGCGGGATTCTCGTTGGAAACCCACAGCATGATGAGCTCTTCGAGCGCGAGCTCGCGGCCCGCGACACCCTCGTGCTCTGAGCTCAGATAATCCTTCACGGTGCTTTCGCCGCTGTAGACCGCGCGCGGCGGGAAGGCGCTACAGAACGCCTCGAGGGTGCGATCGAGCGCCTCCTCGCCGACCTTCTCACCGATGTGCTCGAGCGCGCGCGAAAAGATGCCGACACCGTACTCTTCGCGATAGAGCTGCACGAGGTAGTGCAGGATCTCATCGAGCAGGCCCATCGCGTTGACCGTGCTCGTGCGCACCGCCGATTCGGGATGCCGCGCAAGATCTTTCTTCTGATTCATCTTGTGCGCGAACAGGCGTGCAGCCCGAAAGTCCGCGAGCACGACGTTTCCGGTCAATGCGAACAGGCTATGTTCGAACTCATGGTGATCACGCGCGCGGCGCGAGACGTGAAACTCGCGCGCCCCTTGCGGATTGGAACGGAAACACAACAGCAGCGGTCTCGGACTCATTGCTCAATACTCCTTTTTGCTCGGGCGGACACAAGTTCTGCAAGTATCTCGTTCAGCGTCGAGCGCCCGGCGAGCGCATCGATCTCGACCGGCATCCGGTAGGTCCAGTTGAACTCGTTGTAAGTCCCCGGGATGTTAACCCGTTCGGCGCCGGGATCCTCGGGTTGCAGATCTGCATCTAGAGCGAGGAAGTCCTGCAGCTGCAGGACGCAGATGGAAGAGCTCGTGCCGAGCATGGCTTCGGTTACTTGGGTTGCGGTGCCGGCGTCGTAGCGCGCAGGACGCGGCTCCTTAAAGCCCAGCACACGCCAAAACGCGTCCACCACCGGCGGGTCCTCCTCGCGCTCCCACCACTCGCGCATCGTCGTGGTGTCGTGCACCGAGAGCGCGCACACCGAGAGAAGCGGATACTCCTCCGGCGGGACGAACGGCTCACCCTCCAGGTCCCACTGCCGCGTCCAGCGCGGAATCTTGAGGCTGAGCATCCCCAGGTCTGCGAGCGTCCTGGGTACGCTGCGCGGTACCACGCCGAGGTCCTCCGCGCAGGCGAGCATATCCACGGTTTCGCGCATGAACCCGAGCAGTCGGCGTCCGTTCTCGGCCCACAGCGCCTCGTTGTCTTCGGCTGCCTGTTCGACGAGGTACTCGAAGCGCTCGCGCTCGGTCTGCGAGAGCTCGGCATAGCGGCTGCAGTCGCGGTAGGTCCAGACCGGCGCCCAGCGCCCCTCCTCCACGCGCACCAGCGCGCGGTCGCGGAAGTACGCAAGCAGCCGCTCGCGCACCTGCTCCGGCAGCCCGAGCGCGGCGATCGGCCGCTCGCCCTTAATCTCCGGCCTGAAGACGTAGAGGTTCTCGTTGTCGAGCTGCTTGAGGCACGCTTCGATCGCGGCGCCGGCGTGCTCGCCGAGCTCCGCGCGCAGCTGCTCGCCGGGGATGTGCGGGTAAGCGAGCCAGTTGATGCGGTCGGTGCCGAAGCCGAGCTCGTTCAGCGCGCTGGTGCTGATCAGGCTCGACGGATAGAAATGTCCGAGCATACCGGTGAAGTGCGTCTCGGGAACCGCCCAGATGCGGAAGAAGCCGAGCACGTGGTCGATGCGGTAGGCGTGGTAGAACTTGTCGGCCTGGTGCAGGCGGCGGCGCCACCAGTCGTAATCGCGCCGAGCGAGCGCCTCCCAGTCGTAGATCGGGAAACCCCAGTTCTGCCCCGTTTCGCTGAAGTAATCCGGCGGCGCCCCGGCGCGCAGCTCAGGGATGAAGATTTCGCGGTCGGCCCAGATATCGACGCTGTCCTCGTTCATCAGGATCGGCAGATCACCCTTGAGGAAAACGCCCTGCTCGCTGAGGCGCTGCGCGGCGTCCTGCAGCTGCTCCTCGAGCCTCCGCTGCAGGAAGACGTAAAACCCGAGTTCGTCGCGCAGCTCCGCGGAGCTCCACAGCTCTTCGATGCGCTCCGGCGTGGGGTCGCGGTCGGCGGACCAATCCTTCCAGGCGCGCTGCCTTTCGTGGTCCTTGCGTACGCGAAACACGGCGTAGGGCTTCACCCAGGGGTTGGCGGCTATGAAGGCGTGGGTGGCGGCGTCGCCTGCGATGGCGCTCCGCGCGCGCTCGTAGGCGGCGCGCAGAACGGCGAGCTTCTCGTCGAGCACCTCGTTGTAGCGGAAGCGCTCCTGCGGCTCCAGGCGCGCGCGGAGCGCCGCGGCGCGTTGCATGAGGTCCGCGTGCGCTGCAACCTCCGGGATGTCGGTGAGTCTCAGGTATATCGGGTGCAGCGCAAAGGCGCTGAGCGCACTGTACGGGGAACTTTCACCGCCGGTGTCGTTCACCGGGAGAATCTGGATGACCTCGAGCCCGACCTGTCGGCACCACCGACCGAGCTTCGGAAGGTCGGCGAACTCGCCGATTCCACAGCTCTCGTCGCTCCGCAGGGCCGCAACCGGGACCAAAACGCCGGTGAGATAGTGGGTAAAGCCGGGAAACCTCATTGCGCGCTCCTAAGTTGTACGGGGTGTCTCACCACGGTAGTATAAGGCGCACCGTCCAAAAGTTAAAGCGAGTTACCCCGGCAACAGGGCTGCTTCGGCGGCGGATTGAAGCGAGCAGCTGATCGAGCGCGATGGAGAACCACAATCGACAGCTTATGAAAGTTCGTTGATGCGATCGCGCAACCGCGCCGCCTCTTCGTAGTTCTCCTGCTCGACCGCCTTCTGCAGCTCTTCGAGCAGACGATTTTTCTCCTGCTCCTGCGGACTCTCGGCTTCGGTGCTCTCGCCGACCTCGGTGGCGAGATCCTCCTCGGCCTGCTCGGCTTCTTCCGCTTCTTCGGTTTGGATCATGTTGACCGAGATTCCGGCTTCATCCACGACCGCTTCGGCGATAAACACCGGGCAATGCAGGCGCGCGGCAAGCCCCAGCGCGTCCGAGGGGCGCGAGTCAATCGTAAGTTTTTTCATGCCTTGCTTGATCTGCAGCTGCGCGTAGAACGTGCCGTCCTTCAGCTCGGTGATATCCACCCGCTCGACCGAGACGTTGAGCTTCTCCAGCAGAGCGATCATGAGATCATGCGTCAGCGGCCGCGGCATCGGTACGTTGCCGAGGCCGATGAGGATGGACTGCGCCTCCAGCTGCCCGATGAAAATCGGGACTGCCCGCTCGGACCCCAACGGTTTCACCAACACCGCGTTGCCCTTGTCTGTGCGCGCGACCGTCCAGATTTCGGCTTCCACAAGCATGCCATTCTCCATGCCCGTAATATACTACACCGGGGCTAATTCGTCACTCCGTGGCCCCGGCCGCGGCGCCGCCGGGGCTCGCGCTGCGCTCGCTGTTGCGGAGGTAGGCGACCGCGTTCTCGAACACCCAGAGCCCGGAGGCCGGCGCGGGGGCCTGGTACGTCCAGCGCGGGTGGTTATAACGGTCGAGGAAGGCTTCCGGATGCGGCATGAGGCCGAGCACGCGACCGGAGGGGTCGGTGATGCCGGCAATCGCATCGGCCGAGCCGTTGGGGTTACGGCCCTGGTAGCGGAAGGCCACCTGGTTGCCGAGGTTGAGCTTGGTGAGCACCGACGGCTCGGCCGCGAGGAAGCGCCCCTCGCCGTGGCGGATCGGCAGCTCCACCAGGCCCGGCGCGCCCTGCAGCCACG
>PUOW01000182.1 GCA_003552185.1 Spirochaetaceae bacterium | reverse complement strand
CGCTCGAGCTCACCGGGCGAGGTGTGCTCGAGCATGTGGGTGTTATTGACGAGTCCGCTTACGCGAAGCCCGCTCTCTCGCTCAATGCCGTAAATCAAACCGATCACCTGCTCGGCGGCTTGCGTTTCGGGGCGAGAAGCGTTCACAACACACAGCACCTCGCAGTCTTTGGCCGCCGGCAGCACGTGGCGCAGGCTCCCGAGCACGCGTGCGCCAACCGGGTCGCCTCCGGCATCGATGATTGCGCCGGTGTTCTCGTCTTGGAGCGGACCGTACATCTCGGCCGAGATCGCCGGCACATCCACGCCGACATCTTGCCCCATGGTGTTGCCGATCACACGCACTGCGTGTTCCTCGAGCAACCTGCGCCGTTCTCGTGAACGGAAGTACGGATTAACGACATCAAGGTCTATGAGCGCTACCGGACGATCGGCCGAGACGGCGCGTAGCGCGAGGTTGATCGCGACCTCGCTCTTTCCGCTGCCGTAATGCCCGGTGACGATCGTAACGCGTTTCATTGGGCCCCTCGGTACCGCCGCGCCTCTTCCGCACCGCGCAGCACGCGCAGCGCGCCTTCGGCGAGCGCACGCATCTCGTTCTCACCCGGATAGACCTCCACCGGTGCGATGAAACCCACGCGGTCTTCGACCCAGCGGCAGAACTGCTCGTTGTGCGCAACTCCGCCGGTAAGCAGGATTGCATCAACCCGCCCCTCGAGCACCGCCGCCATCGAGCCGATCTCCTTCGCGACCTGGTACGCCATCGCCTCGAACACCAGCTTCGCGTCGCGGTCTCCGGCGTCTATGCGCTTCTGCACCTCGCGCGCGTCGTTGGTCCCGAGGTGCGCGGCCAATCCGCCGTTTCCTTTGATGCGCTTCTTGAGCCACCCGGCGTCGTGCTCGCCCGAGAAAGCCAACTTCAGTAGCTTGAGCGCCGGGAGCCCGCCGCTCCGCTCGGGCGTGAACGGGCCGTCTCCGTTGAGCCCGTCGTTGACGTCGATCACGCGGCCTCGCCGGTGCGCCCCAACGGTGGTTCCGCCGCCGAGGTGCGCCACGATGAAGTTCAGCTCGTCGTAGCGACCGCCGCGCTCGGCCGCCGCGCGCCGCGCCACCGCCTTTTGGTTGAGCGCGTGAAAGATACTCGTGCGGCTGAGCTCCGGTATCCCGGCTACGCGGGCCACCTCCTCGAGCTCGTCCACGACCACCGGGTCTACGATATACGCCGGTACCCCGAGCTCACCGGCGATCTCGGAGGCAATGATGCCGCCCAGGTTGGAAGCGTGCTCTCCGAGGACGCCGACCTGCAGATCGGACACCATCTGATCGTTGACCTCGTAGGTTCCCCCCGCGATAGGGTGCAGCAGGCCCCCGCGCCCAACCACCGCAGCCAGCGACGCCGGCTCGATCTCGTGCTCGCGCAGAAACTCGAGGATCACGCGCTTGCGTAACGGGTACTGATCGGCAATGCTCTCGTACTCAGCCAGTGCTTCGACCGAGTGCGTGAGGTTACTCTCGACGAGTTGCGTATCGCCGTCGAACACCGCGATTTTGGTAGAGGTGGATCCGGGATTTATCGCGAGAATGCGAAACCCTTCTGTGGCGTGTGCGTCTTGCATACCAACCTATTTGCAAACGGTGTACCAACGGCGCGCGCCTGTGCGATTCACGCAGCATCCGACTATCTTGTTGTGCAAGAATTACATAGCCGAGAAGGTTGTATTGCGATCACAGAAAGCGAGGCCGGCGGGCCGGGCGGGCGGCGGGCGGCGCAATGAGTTGCGCGCAAAAACCTGCGCTCCATGGGCCGACCTGCAATTTTTTGCGCACCCTATCCCCAGCCGCCCCACCCCCGGTCGTGGTACCGCGGGTCGCCGCCTCCGAGCGCGGGCGCCCGGCACGCCGGCCCGCTAAAGAACGCCGGACAGCCCATGGCGACGCATCTTGTACTGCAGCGTGCGCAGCGATACACCGAGCTTATGCGCAGTCTCGGTGCGGTTGCCGCCGGTTTTCTCGAGCGCCTTCGCGATATGAGCCGCCTCGAACTCCTCGAGCACCGGCTTAAGCGGCTCTATCTCGTCGCGTTCGGACTCGAGGCATCCGTCGCTCAGGGATGCGCTCACAGCGTCGCAGTCGGGACCGAGGTCGGGCAGGTGAAGATCCGAGATCACGTTTTCGTACAGGCTTAGATTAATGATTGCGCGGCGCAGCACGTTCTCGAGCTCGCGAATGTTGCCCGGCCAGGAGTAGCGGCGCAGCACCTCCATAGCCCGCGGTGAGATAGACGAAACCGCTCTGCCGTACTCCTGATTAATGCGGCGCACCATCTGCTCGGCGATCTGCGGGATATCCTCGCGATGATCGCGCAGCGCCGGAATCTCGATCGGAATGACCTCGAGACGATAGTACAGATCCTCGCGAAAACGCCCATCGCCGATCGCGGCCTTGAGATCGAGGTTGGTAGCCGCGATGACGCGCACATCCACCGGGATGTTGCGTGTTCCACCGACCCGACGAACCTCGTTCTCTTGCAGCACCCGCAGCAAATGCGCCTGAGTGTTGAGGCTCATGATCCCGATTTCATCGAGGAAGATGGTGCCGCCGTCGGCTTCCTCGAACAGCCCGATTTTACCGCCTTTCTGGGCGCCGGTGAACGCACCCTCTTCGTAGCCGAAGAGCTCGCTCTCGAGCACGCCCTCGCTCAACGACGCGCAGTTAACCCGCACGAACTTCTGCTCGGCTCGGTCGCTCGCGTTGTGGATTGCGTGGGCAAACAGCTCCTTTCCGGTACCGCTTTCACCGTGCAGCAACACAGTAGCCGGGGTCTTAGCCGCCACCTTGGCCTTCTCGACCGCACGGCTGAAGCTCGGCGAACTGCCGACTATGTCGTCGAAGCTATACTTGGCCTCGAGCTTGCGAATGATCTGGTGGGCGGTGCGCAGCTGCTTGTTGAGGTGCAGTATCTCGGTGAGGTCTTTTAGAACCGCGACACTCCCTTTGAGCTCCCCGCGGACCACAATCGGCGCGGCGTCTACCACCACCTCCTTGGCGTGCGGCCCAACGCGTAACCGGGCGTTCTTGACCGGCTCGCGCGTGCGGAGCACCTTCATATGGACACTTTCACCGGTGGCGATATCCACAGTGCACGGCTGGCCCATCACCTCTTCTTTGGGGTAGCCGGTTACCCGCGTGTACGCCGGGTTTACCGAGATCTGGACGCCGTGCTCATTCACGACCGAGATCGCATCTTGGGTGGAGTTGAAGATTGCCTCCCACATGATACGCATCTCGCGCAGATCGGTAACCTGTTCGGCAAGATCCACCACCTGGCTGATGTCGCGAAACACCGCGAACGCGCCGATCACCGCTCCCGACTCGTCTATGAGAGGCATGCGCGAGGTAATGATCGTGACGCTGCCGAGCGGCTGCCGGCAATTGAGCTCGGGCTCGCCGCTACGAAGCACGATTGGAAGACGGGTGCTCGGAATGACATCCTGCACCGGCAGCCCGAGCACATCGGCGGCGCGTTTACCGGTGAGATCTTCGGCGGCGCGGTTGAACAACGTCACTCGCGTGTCTACGTCTATCGCAATGATTCCGTCGTGCGTGGAGTCGACGATGATCTCGACTTCATTACGGAGATTCGAAGCAGATCTTGTATCAAACTGCGGCATACCTTACCCATTATACCATATTAGAGCATGTACATTCCGCCGTTGACATCGATCGTAGCGCCGGTTAGGAACTCGGACTCGTAAAGATACCGTACGGCCCGAGCGATTTCAGCAGGTTCGGCAAACTTTTGCAACGGGGTGTTGCGCCTCATCGCCTCGAGCTGCTCCTCGCTGGTGTACTTCTCGTGAAACGGCGTCGTGATCACACCGGGCGCGATCGCGTTCACGCGAATCTGCGGCGCGAGCGACTTTGCGATTCCGCGCGTAAAGGTATCGACCGCGCCTTTGCTTGCCCCGTACATCAGAGCATTGGGGGCGCCGTTTCTCATCGCAACCGAGGTCATGTTGATGATCTGCGGGTGATATCCGGCACGTAGCGCGGGCAGTAACAACTTGGTGACCATGAAGGTCGAGAACGCGTTGAGCGTGAAGATCTCCTCCATGGTATCCCATTCGATTTCCTCGAGTCCTTCGCGCTTGATCAGCCCGCCGGCGTTGTTGACCAGCAGATCGAGCGCATCGGTGAGCTCACCGAGTTGCTCCGCGAGCCGTTCCGGCCCATGCTTATTCGAGAGGTCGGCCTGAAGCAGGTGCGGTGTGCCGCCGGCCTCGCTCACCGCGACCGCCACCTCGCCCACCTCACGCTCCGAGCTGTTGTAATGCAGAAATAATGTGTTCCCGGCCGCCATCTCGCGCGCCGTAGCCGCGCCGATTCCGGTACTCGCTCCGGTGATCATGATACGAGCTCCTGTATGGGATCCTGTCACGTTCCAACCCTCCTGAAAACCGTGTTATGCTACCTACGCGAAAACCATACCACAGAACAGGAGTGACGAGAAATCATGATCACCGACCTTATCAAAAGCAACCGTAGCTTCCGCCGCTTCAACGGCTCACGCGAGATCGACCGTGCAACACTCGAGGAGCTCGTGAACCACGCGCGGCTCTCGGCCTCAACCGCGAACCTACAGCCGCTCGTGTACTATCTCGCCAACTCCGCGCCCGTAAACGCCGAGATATACTCAACGCTGAAGTGGGCAGGCTACCTCACCGATTGGGATGGGCCGGAGCCGGCCGAGCGGCCGACCGCGTACATCGTGCTATGCCATGACACCGAGGTGGCGATCAAGAACGAGTTCCTATGGTGCGACGTCGGAATCGCGTCGCAAAGCATCTTGCTCGCAGCGCGGGAACACGGGCTCGGCGGTTGTATCATCGCGTCGGTCGACAAAGCTCGCATCGCAGAGATTCTCAAGCTACCGGAGCGCTACGCCCCGCTTGTGGTGATCGCGCTCGGCGAACCGGCGGAGGAGGTAGAGCTCACCGAGATCGCCGCCGGGGACTCGATCAAGTACTATCGAGACGAATCCGGCACGCACATCGTGCCGAAGCGCAAGCTCTCCGATATCGTTATCTCGTAGCGGCGCTTGCGCTGCGGGATCCCACGTCCACGGGCTGCTACGCGCGCGTCTCAGTCGCGTGGAGCCCGTGGTGAGCTTGAGGTTTTGCTCGCTTCATTGCTCGGCGTCGGGCACTTCATCCGGCGCCGTGCGCGGCAGGCGGATGCGGAATACGGTCCCCTCGCCCGGCTCGCTCTCGGCCTCGAGGCCTCCACCGTGCCGCGATACAAAGTCTCTACAGAGCAGCAGCGCGAGCCCGGCCCCTTTCTCGCCCTCGGTTCCCGGCATCGGTGCGCGGCCCGACCAATCGAACAAACTCGCGAGCTGATCCTGCGTCATGCCCACCCCGGTGTCGGCTACCTCGATCAGCACTTCTTGCCGCTCTAGATCCGCCCAGTCCTCGAGCCCGCGCTCCGCTGAGGTGCACCACGAGACCGTGATCGTGCCGTTGGTGGTAAACTTATTGGCGTTGGTGATAAGATTTCGCAGCAAAAAGGCCACGACGTTACGGTCGGCCACGATACGCGACGGCTCGCCGCCGGCGACAACGAGGCTGTTGTTCTTGCTTTCGAGCTGATACCGGTACTGCTCCCGCAACTCTTCGAGCATTTCCGCGAGGTCTATCTCGCCGTATTGAAGGCGCGAGTCCTGCAGCTGGTGGCGTGCCCAGCCCAGCACGTTCTCCAGCAGCGAGTTCGTGGAGTCGAGCAATTGGTTGAGATCCTCGAGCAACTCCGCACGCTCGGCTTCGCTCAGCTCGTCGGCGCGAATCAGCTGAACCAGCGAACTGAGATTGATCATCGGCCGGCGAAGGTCGTGCGCCATGATCGACATCAAACGCGTCTTGAGCTGGTCGTACTCCTGCAGCGCTTGGTTCTTTGCCTCGACCTCGCGGTTTTTGATACGAAGCTCAAACAGGTTAATGACGTGCCGCGCCAAGGTCTCAAGCGCGCGCTCCTGCCTCTCGGTGAGTTCACGTGGTTTTAAGTCGATCGCGCATAACGCGCCCAGCTGATACCCGTCGGGCGTGGTGAGCGGCATCCCGGCGTAGAACCGAATGCGCGGGTCGATCGCGACCAGCGGGTTATCGTGAAAGCGCTCATCCTTGGTTGCGTCGTGAACCACCATGAGCTTATCATCCAGGATCGTATGCGCACAAAACGCCCGGTCGCGGGGCGTTTGCTGCACGTCGAGCCCAACCGCGGCCTTGAACCACTGGCGGTCGCTGTCGACGAGCGAGATATTCGAGATTGGCACATCGCAGATATACGCAACCAGCTCGACGATCTCGTCGTACTCCTGCTCCGGGAGCGTATCGAGTATTTCGTAGCGCCGCAGCTTCTTCAGCCGCTCGGCCTCGTTTGGGGGCAACGGTGCTTGCTTCATGATAGGCAGCCCAGGGCGGTACCTGTATAGATACACAACAGGGTTCGGTGTCGCATAGGCTTAGTATATGCAAACCGGCACGGAATTCAACCCGCCGCCCGCCGGCTGCCGAGTTGCCGCCCGCACCGGCCGCCCCCTGCCTCGCCGGCTGCGGGCCCCGCGCGGCTACCCGCCGCAGCCCAGCGAACCGCCGACGCGTTCCCCAAACGTCCGAGTTAGCGTGGGCGCTCGACCGTGCGGCCGCGCCGCGCAATCTCGGCGAACATCGGGTAGAACTCGGTGAAATGCGGATGCGGGCGCTCCTGACGCGGCCTAAACCCCGGTGTGAATCCGTACTCCCCGAACGGCTCGAGCAACTCGGGCTCCCGCGCGGCGATATGTATTGGAACCGATAACGTAGCGTCGCCCTCGCGGATCGGCCGCTGTGGCTGGTGATCGCCGAAGAAGATGAGAATCGGGTCCTCGCCGTGATCCATGAACTGCGAGAGATACTCGGTGACCGAACGAAACACGTACTCGAGCGACGCGATGTAGCCTTCATCGAGCTCGCGCCCTCCGCCCCAGGTGTTGTCGAAGAGCAGGATCTCATCCGAACGCTCGTGGTATATCGAACCGTCGCCGAGTTCGTCCCAGTCTTCGATATAGGGCGGTATTCGATTAAACGGGGTATGACTGCTGACGAGCTGGTAATGGACGTACAGCGGACGATCGGCCGCGGCTCCCTCGCGGGCCTCTTCGAGTCGCCGGTGCGCGGTCCAGATCGCGAACTGATCGGTGATCGGCACAAACGAGAATCCCGGCCCGCGGTACTCGAAGTCGCCGTCGTACGCAATTAACGACTCCTCGAAGCGATAGAACTCCCAGCCCTCCGGCCACGAGCCGTGCACCGTCCCGGGACGCACCATCATGGTGTAGTACTCGTTGTCGTGCAGCATGCGCGTAACGCTGCCCGCGCCGCTCTCGAGCAAGGCCTCGAACTTCGGCTCAACATCGATGTTTTGTCCGGTAAGAAAGGTGGCCTCGGCGAGCCACGAGAAGCCGCCGGCAACCGGCGACTCAAAGAAATGGCTCTTGAGGTGATATCCCTCGCGCTCAAGAACTTCCACAAGCGCGTCGTAGCTCGGCTCGAGCTCTTGGTACAGCGTGTCGCGACTGAACGCAGCCTTGCCGTACGCCTCGATCACAAATACGTAGATATCGCGGTCGCGAATCCCCGGCAGCGCGTATTCGGCCGCATCGTCATCCGCACCGGGTTCACCTGCCGCTCGTTCGCCGGCGCCGTCCTCACCCGGGGCGCCCACCGCGGACTCGGACTCGGACTCCGACTCCTCGATCCAGTCCGCAACCGCGGTGAACTCGTACGCCGCGGCGGGCCGAAGTGAGCGCGCAAGCTCCGCCGAGGTAATCTGCGGAGTGCCGAAGCCGAGCAGAGAAACGAACGCCGCCACAAGCGCCGGCGCGGTAACCAGCGCGGCGCCGGCTACCGGCCGATCAACACGGCGCAGCACACGAGCGCCCAGCGCGACCACAAGCAGTCCCAGCGATCCGGCGAGCGCAACGATCAGCGCGATCGCGATCGGCGTCAGCAGATCAACCACCGAACCGATCTCGCCGAATAGCAACAAGAGCCCGCCGCGCACCATCGGAATGTCGGCCGCCGCAACGAAGCCTCGCCCGTAGATGTACTGAAACAGTGCCTCGGCTGCGGAGAACACCGCCATCACTGCAAACAGCGCAGCCCCGCCTACAAGCAGTACGCGCCGCCGGCGCCCGACAGGCAACCTGGCGACCGTCACGATCAACCACAGCAGCACCAGGGTCTCGAGTACCGGGGCAAACGCCCAAGCCAATGAATCGCGAGGAACCCAGACGTGGAGACTCAGCGCCAGGTTAACCACCCAAGCCACGCCCGCCGCAGCGAGCACAGCCGGCACCACCTTACCCAGCCCGGCCGCGACCGCAGATCGCGACCATTCATGCAGTTTTAGCATTCGGCGCTCATCGTTCGGCCGTTACAACACGGCGCGGAGCAGCCCGGTAACGCGCTCGGCGTTACGCGCAAAGACCTCGAGCACCGCTTCCCAACTCACGGGCTCCTCGTCTTCCTTCCAGCAGTCGTAATCGGTACTCATCGCCACCGCGGCGTACGGCATGCCGATCTCGTTCGCGAGGATGACCTCCGGCGCGATCGACATGTTGATCACGTCGGCGCCCCACGCGCGAAACATATGCGATTCCGCCTTGGTGGAGAACCGCGGCCCCTCGATCGTAACCACCGTGCCGCGCGAGTGGTACGACAGCTCGAGCTCCTCGGCCTTCGCGATCAGGCGCTCCCGCAGTTCGTGCGAAAAAGGCTCCGCCATCGGCGCGTGAATCGGCTCCCCCGGTCGAAAGTAGGTGTGAAAGGTAATCTCGCGATGACGAGTGAAGTCGATAAACTGATCGAGGACCACCAGGTCGCCGCGACCAATCTCCTCGCGCAGCGAGCCCACCGCGGTTGTCGCGAGCACGGCCTCACAGCCGGCGTCGTGCAGCGCCCAGATATTGGCGCGGTAGTTGACCTGAGACGGCGGAATGGTGTGCCCGCGACCATGCCGCGCGAGCAGCACCACCTCGCTATCCCCGATTCCGCCGTGCCGCAGCGGCGAGCTCGGCGGACCAAACGGCGTGTTGACGGTGCGATCCTCGGCGTCGGCCAAGATCTCGGGGTTATCGAGCCCACTCCCTCCGATGATACCAAAACGTCGCATAGCTACTCCTTTTGCTCCTATATTGCGCCGAGCTCGCGACCAACACGCTCGAAGGCAGTAAGAGCACGGTCGAGCTGATCGCGTGTGTGCGCCGCAGATACCTGCGCGCGCAGGCGCGCCTCGCCGGGCGGCACCACCGGGAACCACAGGCCCTTGACGTACACACCCTCCTCGAGTAGCCGCATACTCATGTCCTGGGCGAGCGAGGCCTCGCCGAGCATCACCGGCACAATCGGGTGCTCGCCCGGAATGGTGGAGAACCCGAGCTCTTCGATGCGCTCGCGAAAATACAGCGTGTTCTCGCGCAGGCGCTCGACAGGAGCGGGATCGCGCTGCAGGAGCCGGATGGAGGCGAGCGCCGCGGCCGCAACCGCCGGCGGAATCGAGTTCGAGAAGGTGTACGGGCGCGCTT
>PUOW01000445.1 GCA_003552185.1 Spirochaetaceae bacterium | reverse complement strand
GGCCCGTAGCACTCGGCCGTGATTCGCGCGTTCCAGTCATGGTACGGATAAGCGGAATCCTGCAGCTCGACCTCCTCGAGCCACGGATTCTCGCGCGGGGGCTGATAGAAATGCCCATGAATACAGATGTTTTTGTGGGGAAAACTCAAAAGAACAATACTCCTTCGTTATTGACACGAGTCTTGTGGGCGGGTTGCCGGCCGGCCGGTTGCGCGCGGCGCTTCTCTGCGGCGCGCGGGCCGGTTGCCGGCGGGCCTTCGCGGGGCGCGCGGGCCGGTTGCCGGCGGCGCTTCTCTGCGGCGCGCGGACCGGTTGCCGGCGGCCACCTGGACACCTCGCGCGGCCTGCCCACGCGGCCTGCCCGCACAGCGCCGTGGTACCGGCGAGGTGGTGCCGACGGCGGCGCCGGTCTGAGCACCGCGGGTGCCGGCGACGTTCTCGTGGTCGTCACGGGGCCGCCGCGGGACCACGCAGGCCGCTGCAAGACCTTCATGCGGCGGTCTCGCGATTTCGCAGGCCGCCGCGGGACCACGCAGCCCGCCCGGGGCCGGTGCGCCCGGGGCCTGTGCGCCCTCGTCGCACGCCGTCACAGCGATGATCCGAGAACAACCACGCTCCACGGTTCAAGTGTAAGCTCCTGTTCGCCGGTGATGCGCCCATGCGGGACCGTCCCGGCGCCGCCGTATCCTATATCCTCCGAGGCAAGCAGCAGTTGAAGACCGACGGCGGACGCAGGCGGGGTTACCGCCCGGCGCTCGCCGGAGAGATTGAAGATCACCACGGCCTCGGCGCCGCCGCGGCTGCGTTCCAGCACCAAGACCGAATCGTGTTCGAGCAAACGCGTGGAGACGCGCGCGGGGGCGGCCGAGGCGGGCTGTCGGGTTTCGTACAGTGAGCCGGTATCGGCCGCGAGCGCCGGGTGTCTGCGGCGCAACGCAATCGCATCACGGTAGAATGCGAGCAGCTCGCGGTGCCCGGGGCGACGGCGCAGCTCCCAGGTGAGCCGAGAGCGCTCAAAGGTTTCCGCGCTTTGCGGGTCGGGCGCCTCTCCGTGCTCAAAGAACTCGGCGAACTCTTCGGCTCGCCCGGTCTGCACCCCGGCGATGAGAGCGGGGTCGGAATGATGCACAAAGTACTGAAACCGCGCGCTCTCGGCGTACTCTTCGCCCATGAACAACATCGGCACAAACGGTGAGAACAGCATCGCGGCCGCCGCGACGCGCCGCTGCGAAGCGTCGAGGAGCTCGCTGAAACGCTCACCGAGCATGCGGTTTCCGACCTGATCGTGGTTCTGCGCCGAGACCACGAACCGCGCCGGTGCGACCCCGGCGGTGCTGTTACCGTGCCGCCGCCCGCGGTGCGGCGAGTACTGCCCGGTATACACATAGCCGGACTCGAACGCGCGCGCCAGGTCTCGGGCGCTACCGTAGTCGCGATAATACCCGTCGCGCTCACCGGTGAGCACCGCGTGCAGCGCGTGGTGAAAGTCGTCGCACCACTGCGCATCCATCCCGTGCCCGAACATCTCACGACTCCGCACCATACGCGAGTCGTTGAGGTCGCTCTCGGCGATTAAGAGCCGCGGTCGACCGCTGTGCTCTCCGAACGCCGCGACTCGGTCGCGAAGTTCGCTCAGAAACGGATACGCGCTACTATCGAAGATCGAATGCACCGCGTCGAGCCGCAGCGCGTCTATATGAAACTCGCGCAGCCAGTACAACGCGTTCTCGATGAAGAACTCGCGTACGTAATCGCTCTCGGGACCGTCGAAATTTATGGCCTCGCCCCACGGCGTTGCATAGCGTGAGGTGAAGTACGGTGCAAACCGGCCGAGATAGTTGCCTTCCGGCCCAAGATGGTTATAGACCACATCGAGCACCACCGAGAGCCCACGCGCGTGCGCGGCGTCCACAAGCCGCTTGAGCGCGTTCGGCCCGCCGTAGGCCTCGTGCACCGCGTACAGCCCTACCCCGTCGTAGCCCCAGTTTCGGCGCCCCGGGAACGCCGCCACCGGCATGATCTCGATCCCGGTGACTCCAAGCTCCACGAGATCGTCGAGCCGCTCGATCGCCCCGTCGCAATCGCCCTGCGGGGTGAATGTGCCGAGATGCAGCTCATAGAGAATCAAATCACCGAGCCCCACACCGCGGAACGCCGCATCGGTCCAACCGAACGCGTCGTGGTCTACCACTTCGGACGGTCCGTGCACACCCTCGGGCTGGAACGGCGAAGCCGGGTCCGGCAGCAGCGCCTCGCCGTCGAGCTCGTACAGATACCGCGCTCCAGGCTGTAGGGCCTCGAGCACGCAGCGCCGGTATCCGGCTGCATCGCGCTCCATCGCAACCGTGCGAGCCTCGGGCGCCGTGATCTTGAGCTCAACACGCTCGGCGCTCGGCGCCCACACTATAAACTCATACCCACCCGCCGCGCGGGCTACCGGTCCTATCCGCATGTCATGCTTACCCTTTGGTCTCACGTCTTGGCTGAGTCTTCGCCGGCGGCCGCGTCGAGCGTACGCAGAATACCGTCGCACGGGATCGTAACCCAGTCGGGACGGTTGTTGAGCTCATAGCCCAGTTCGTAGACCGCCTTCTCGAGCAAGAACACGTTGAGCAGCAACGCAACGTCGGTACGCGCATCCGGCAACAGCGGCGACTCGGCGATGGTGTCGAGATAGCTTCTCAAAAACGAACCTGCTACAACCGTATACCACAGCGACACCCACGGTTCCAACGATTCAAGATCACTCGAGCGGGTTTCGGCGTACTCAAGAAAGGTGCTGTAGACAGCGTAGTGAAACGAACGGATCATCCCGGCAACGTCGCGCAACGGACAGTACTTCAAACGCCGCTCGCTTAACGTGCGCGCCGGCTCACCCTCGAAATCAATGATCGTGAAGTCGCGCCCCGAAAACAGCACCTGGCCGAGGTGGAGGTCGCCGTGAATGCGAATCTTCTGCGCCTGGAGTTTCCGTTCGCGCACCCTCGCGAGCTGCTTCAAGAGCTCCGACTCGCGGTCCAGAACCTTCTGCAGGACATCCGGGGTATCCTCGGCCTTCTTCACGGCCTTCTTGGTGTAGCCCATGACGCGGCGCACAAGGCTCCGCATAGACTGATACACCGAGCGCTGATACAGCAGCGAAAACGACTCGGCTTTGAACTCGGGCTGCGTCCGCTCGCTGCCGAGCGCGAGATGCAGCTCTCCCACGCGCCTTCCGAGCAGAGCCATCATCTCGAGAAAGAAACGGTCGGTATTCTGCAGGAACGCCTCGGGCGCGGTTGTGTAATCGATCTCGAACGGCGAGTTGCTCGCCTTAGGCGGCTCAAGCCCGTTCTTCTGTGCCGCCATCACGTTCTCGAGATACCGATCGGCGGCGTCCTTCGCAAACTCGAACGCGTCACCCTCGTTGCGAACAAACTCGACCAAAATCCCGACCGAAGCGCCCGCGCGCTCGCCCCGCTTGTACTCGAGCGAGCCGATGTAGCGCGGCACATGCGCAAACTTGCGTTTCTCGGTGAGATACTGCAGGATCTCGAGCTCGGGGTTCGCGCCCTCGTCGAGCTTGCGGTAGAGTTTCAGAAAACCGCTGTCGCGATACAGCACCGAGGTGTTGGTTTGCTCCGCTTTGAGCACGCGCGAGCTCGGGCTCTCGAGCAGCGAAGCGGCGATGCCGCGTGAGCCCCGCCCGGTGGAACCGAACAGCCGACCGCTCTTGCCATTGAGCTTGCGTCGTCTCAGCACCACGCTCAGCAAGGTCTCGCGCAGCTCCTCGGCGTAGATCGCGTCGTACAGCACCGCGTCGTCGCCGTCCACCGCCGCCCGAGTGATCACCGCCTGCGGAAACTCGTCGGTGACGTGCTCGGCGTACTCCCCGCGCGCGAGCGCGAGCGGCAGGAGATACACCTCGGCCTTATCGTCGCTGAACTGAATGGTGAGCGTAGTAACCCAGATGCGCTCCGGCGCGCTTCCGACCGAGACCGCGTCACTGATCGTGGTGCTCTTGATCTTGCGCGCCTTGTCTCGATACCAGCGCATACTCCGGATATAGCCCGGGAGAATCGAGCGCTCGAGCTCGCGTTGCAGTTTCGGCGTTAACCCGTTCCAGTCGCGCGGCGCGATCGTGATCTGCGGGCTTCGCCCGGCCTCGCTGAACGCCACGAGCTCCTCGACCTTCTGCAGCTCAAACCAGTAGTAGTCGTTGCCGCCGATGCTCAGCACGTACGGCCCTTCCTTAATGCGGGGGAACTCGTTGCGGCTGAAGATCTCCTCCGGCACGTATCCGGCATACTCCGAGAGATCGAGATCTACGAGCTGCACATAGCGCGAAAGGTTCACGAGCACCAGCACCGCTTCGTCTTCGTAACGCCTGATGAAACTCAAGACGTGGATGTTGTTCGAACTGACGAAGGTGATGTCGCCACGGCTGAACGCAGGGTAGTTTTTGCGGATCCCGATAACGCGCTTCATCCACCACAACAGCGAGGACGGATTGGTTTGCTGGGTCTCGACGTTGATCGCTTCGTAGTGGTACTCAGGATCTATAATCACCGGCAGATACAGCTTCTGCGGATTCGCCTGCGAGAACCCGGCGCTCTTGTCGAAACTCCACTGCATAGGCGTTCGCACGCCGTCGCGATCGCCGAGGTAGACGTTATCGCCCATCCCGATCTCGTCGCCGTAATAGATGATCGGGCTGCCGGGCATCGAAAACAACAGGATGTTCATGAGCTCGATGCGCCGACGGTTGTTCTCGAGCAACGGAGCGAGCCTACGTCGAATGCCGAGGTTGATGCGGTGACGCGGGTCTCGCGCATAGACCTGATACATGTAGTCGCGCTCTTCATCGGTTACCATCTCGAGCGTGAGCTCGTCATGATTGCGGAGAAAGATCGCCCACTGACAGCCCTCCGGGAGGTCCGGCGTCTGCTCGAGGATATCGATCACCGGGAAGCGGTCCTCCATCTTCAGCGCCATGAACAGGCGCGGCATAATCGGAAAATGGAAGCACATATTGCATTCGTCGCCGTCGCCGAAGTAACTCACCGCGTCCTCCGGCCATTGGTTGGCCTCGGCAAGCAGCATGCGGTCGTCGTACTTGGCGTCTACGTGCGCGCGAAGCTTCTTGAGGAACTCATGCGTCTCGGGCAGGTTCTCGCAGTTGGTGTTCTCGCGCTCAAAGAGATACGGCACCGCGTCGAGCCGCAAGCCGTCGACGCCCATATCGAGCCAGAACTCCATCACCTTGAACACCTCGCGTTGTACGTCCTCGCTGTCGAAGTTGAGGTCGGGCTGGTGCGAGTAGAAGCGGTGCCAGTAGTACTGCTTTGCAACCGGGTCCCAGCTCCAGTTCGAGGTCTCGAAGTCCTTGAAGATAATGCGAGCGTCCTCGTACTTCATCGGGCTATCGTTCCAGACGTAGTAGTTACGCCGCCGGCTGCCGGGCTTGGCATGGCGCGCACGCTCGAACCACGGGTGCTGGTTTGAGGTATGATTGATCACGAGCTCGGTAATCACCTTGAGACCGCGCTTGTGCGCCTCGCGCAGAAAACGCTTGAAGTCACGCAGCGTCCCGTACGCCTCGTGCACATTGGTGTAGTCGGCGATATCGTAGCCGTCGTCGCGCCACGGCGAGGGATAGAACGGCAGGATCCAGACCGCGGTAACGCCGAGGTCTTGCAGATACGGGAGCTTCGCGGTGAGACCGTTGAAGTCCCCCATCCCGTCGTTGTTACTGTCGAAAAACGAGCGCACATGCAGCTCGTAGATCACCGCGTCACGGTACCAACCCGGCTCTTTCAGTTCTATATCAGGCATTCGGTTCTCCAGTGTTTCTGAGCGGTAGTGGCGTTACCTGCGCCGGCTCGGTCACCACGCGCTATCCGGTTGCTCCTCGCTTTGGTCGAGCGGCACCACACGAAAGACGTGGACCGGACCATCTGCCGGGCGCAACTCCACGTAGTTCCACCCGTCGAGCCAGCGGTATCCGGCGTCGGCGAGCAGGTCGTACACCATGTACTGATCGCCGGTTCGCATACCCAGCTTCGACGGACCAAACTCCACCCATCCCGACTGCTTGTAGTGGTAATCAAAACTCACCACCACCAGCACGATGCACTCTAAATCCGGACTGTGTTTGCTGTAGGCGAGGATCTCGGGATTGTCGGTGGGGTGGAACCGCAGCGTGTCGTTGCGCTGCAGCGCGACGTGCTCGTTCCGCGCCCGGTTCAGCTTGCTGATAATGGGTCGCAAACTGGCCGGATCCTCGAGATTCCACGCCTTGATCTCGTACTTCTCGCTGTCGCGGTACTCCTCGCTCCCCGGCTCCCGCGGCGTGTTCTGCAGCAGCTCGAACGCCGGGCCGTACATGCCGTAGTTCGAGCTCAAGGTTGCGGCGAGTACGAACCGCGCGATGAACGCCGGTCGCCCCCCTTCCTGGAGGTCGGCGTGCAGAATGTCGGGTGTGTTCGGCCAGAAGTTGGGCCGAAAGAACTCGATTGCTTCGGTCTGCGTGAGCTCTTCGAGGTACTCGCGCATCTCGGCGGCCTGGTTGCGCCAGGTGAAGTAGGTATACGACTGAGTGAAGCCGAGCTTCGCGAGCCGGTACATCACCTTCGGCCGCGTGAAGGCCTCCGAGAGGAAGATCGTGTCGGGGTGGTCGCGCTTCAGCTCCGCGATCACCCACTCCCAGAACGCGAAGGACTTGGTATGGGGATTGTCGACGCGAAATATCTTCACTCCGGCGTTGATCCAGTGCAAAAAGACATCGCGCAACGCGTTCCAAAGATTCTGCCAGTCGTCGGTCTCGAAGTTAATCGGATAGATGTCCTCGTATTTTTTCGGCGGGTTCTCGGCGAACTGCACGCTGCCGTCGGGACGAATCGTGAACCACTCGGGATGCTCGGTCACCCACGGGTGATCGGGCGCGCACTGAAACGCGATATCGAGCGCCGTCTCGAGCCCGTGCTCGGCGGCGCGTTGTACCAACTGCGTGAACTCCGCCAGGGTACCGAGCTCGGGATGAATCGCGGTATGCCCACCTTCGGCCGAACCGATCGCCCAGGGAGATCCGGGATCATGGGGCTCGGGAGTCAGCGTGTTGTTGCGTCCCTTTCGCTTGGTGTACCCGATCGGGTGAATCGGCGGCAGGTACAGGACGTTGAATCCCATCTCGGCAACGTACGGGAGAACTCGCTCGCAGTCTTTGAAGCTGCCGTGCTTGCCCGGTTCGCCCGCGGTTGAACGCGGGAACAGCTCGTACCAGCTGCTGAACCGCGCACGCTCGCGATCGACGCGAACCACGAACGGCTCGCCCGAGGTGCTCTCATGGCTGCGATCGGGATAGCGGAGCGCCAACTCCTGCAACTCGGTGCTGAGCGCCGCCTCGACCCGCTGCTCGGTCGCGCGCGTCTCGTCGCTCAGACGCTCGGCAAGCTTCTTGAGCTGTTCGGAGTCTCGTTTGCGCCTCTTGGCGTCGGTGCGCGGTGGTTCGTCGCCGAGCGGCGCGGAACGCGCCTTGCTCCCGGCCCGTTCGGCGGCCGCGTTCACGATCCCGGCACCGATTAGCAACTCGACACCGACATCGAGCCCGGCCTTTACCTTCTTCGAAAGTCCGTCGCGCCAGGTGCCGAACCGGTCGACCCAGGCCATAACGGTGTAGAGGTGTTCGCCGAGCCTCTCGACCGTGAAGGCGGCCTCCCAGCGATCGTTTTCGAGGAAACGCATCTCGCGCTCGGTCCATTTCTTGGCGCCCGGCGCTCGGTCGGCCAGCACGCAGCGCACACGGTCGTGACCGTCGGCGAACACGTCGGCGCGTACGACAACTTGCTCACCCGAGACACGCTTAACCGGAAAACGCCCACAATCGATTGAAGGATATACACGCTCAATAACGGTACGAACTCGTCCTGAAGCTTGTTGCATCATGGCTTATCGTAGTGGTTCCGAAGTATTCTGGCAACATTGCGGACCGGCTCCCACACGTATCAAAATGACACTTTTCGCGCTCGCGCGAGCCCGCCCCGGTGAGTCAGATAGCGCCGCTCCCGCTTCCGGCCGAGGCGCAGACCTGGATCAAAAGGACACGAACTCTCGTGCCGGCGCGGCCGGAGCGCAAGGCGCGTATCGCATAATTCACGATTGCATATAGAGTTATAGAGACCTGGCTATTTGGCACGACCTTTGCTGTATCGTTAATGAGAGGAAGATGCAACGCGGTAGCCGCTACCGGGGAGATGCCGACGCGCGGTTGCGCGTTGCAAAACAACGAAACACAGAAACACTCGTGGTAGAGGAGGTAGCATATGAACTTGGTACGAAGAAGAAATCCGGCCATGGCGAATCGCGACACCGGACTCGATCAACTCCAGAGGAACATCAATCGCTTGTTCGACCTGGACTGGGATCCGGATCGCGGCCTGGAGTTGTTCGGCGGAGTTGGTGCGCCGGCAATCGATCTCGCCGAGGAAGACGACAACTTCATCGTGACCTGCGATCTTCCCGGCGTCAACAAGGACGATCTCGACATCTCGGTCTCCGGAAATGCGCTCTCGATCAAGGGCGAGAAGAAGGACGAGCGCGAGGACAAGGACGGTCGCTACTATCGTCGCGAGACCTGGAGCGGCTCGTTCCAGCGCACGGTCACGCTGCCGGAAACGGTTGACCCAAACAAGATCGACGCCGAGATGAAGAACGGCGTACTGACCGTCACCTTGCCGAAGAAAGAAGAGGTGAAACCTCGCCAGATCTCGGTCAAGGTCAAGTAATCGTTCAAGACCGGCGAACCACGCGCGGCCCGGAGCTCGGGCCGCGTTGCATTTCGTACCGACACGAGTCTTGTGTCGGCGAACGCAGGCCTTTACTCCCGGTGCGCCTCGGCGGTGGTTCGAGCCGCCATGATGAAGTCGTTGCGGTGCAGCCCTTTTATCTTGTGAGTCCACCACCACACGGTCACGCTGCCCCACTCGGTGAGCAGCGCCGGGTGATGATCCGCTTGCTCGGCAAGCGCTCCCACCTTGTTGGTGAACGCCAGCGCCTGCGCAAAGTTCTTAAACCGAAAGCGGCGCTCGAGTTTCTTCACGCCGTCATGCTCCACTACCGGCCAGCCCGGCAGCTGACTACTAAACTCAGCGATCTCGTGATCATCGAGCGCGGGCTCGTCACCTCGGCACGCCGAGCACTCCATATCCTTTAGCACGCTCATTCGAACCTCCGGAGGCGCTACTCCTTAACCTTGTAGTGCGAAACGATGTGCCGATAGAGATTGCGCAACGCGGCACTATTCGGCCGAGCGATGCCGGTATCGTTCAAGAAATCTCTTCGCTCACGCTCGAACCAGCGAAACATGCGGCTCGCCGCCTGAGAATCATCGGAGGCCGCCCAACAGATCTTTGTGAGCTCGCGCAACTCGTCTCGATTAAAGAATATGCGGTCGCGCCCGACGCAGATCATAAAGAAGCCGGCCTCGGTCTGCTCAACCCAGGCGGCATCCGGATCGTAGCCTTCATCCGGCATCTGTCCTTTGGCGATCGCGGTCTGAAACTCGCTCACCTTACGGATAACCTCGGTGCGCTTCTGGCTGTAGGTTATGATCTCGGCTTGCTGCTTCAGAATCTCGAGCATGTGTTCGTCGAGATTCGCGATCAGGTCGTTGAGCTCCGACACCAGCTCTTCGCGCCTGCCCGGCTTCGCGGG
>PUOW01000364.1 GCA_003552185.1 Spirochaetaceae bacterium | reverse complement strand
TACGGGCGCGGCACCGGCGACAACAAAGGCCAACTGCTGACCCATCTGCTCGCGGTGCGGTCGCACCTTCATACCACCGGCACGGTTCCGATCAACGTGAAGTTCCTGTTCGAAGGCGAGGAAGAAACCGGAAGCCCGTCGTTGGCCGAGTTCGTAACGCGTAATCGCGACCTGCTCGCCGCCGACTTGGTGCTGACCTCCGACGGCCCAATGCACGAAAGCGGGGCCCCGCAGGTGGTGTTCGGAGTTCGCGGCATTATGAACATGGAGCTGCGCCTTCGCACCGCTCGGAGCGACAATCACTCCGGCAACCGCGGCGGCGTGATCCCGAACGCGGCTTGGGAGTTGGTGGAGCTTCTGCGGACGATGAAAAACCCCGATGGTGAGATCACGATCGAAGGATTCTATGACGACGTAGTGCCGCCGAGCGCCTACGAGCTCGAGATGCTCGAGCACCTGCCCTATGATCCGGAAACCCTTGCCGAGGTGTACGGGGTGGAGCGCCTGGAGCTCGAGAAGGCCGAGTTTTATCGCAATCTGATGTTTCGTCCCACGCTCACGATTAACGGCCTCTCAAGCGGACATAGCGGAGCCGGTACAAAGACCATAATCCCGGGCGCCGCTTCGGCCAAGCTCGACGTTCGCCTGGTGCACGACCAAAAGCCCGAAGACATCTTCGCCAAGATCGAGCGGCATCTGCACAGGCATAACCCACGCGCCGAGCTTGTTGCTGAGGAGGAGGATATGCTGCCGTCGCGAACCTCGGCCGAGCTGCCGATCTCGCAGGCGGTGATTGCGGCGGTGGAGAAGGCTTTCGGTCGGCCGCCGTTTGTGCTGCCTTCGATGGGAGGAAGCTTACCCGACTACGTCTGGACCAAGGGGCTGGGCGTGCCCTCGATCATGGTGCCGTACGCAAACGCCGACGAAGCGAACCATGCGCCGAACGAGAACATCGCCCTCGAGTGCTTCTACAACGGCATTCATTCCTCTGCGCAGATCTTGCACGAACTGCGCGAATAACGCGGCGCGCCGCCGACCGGCGCTTTGAAAACAGACATGACGGAGCGAAATGAAGCACATTACTGAGTACAACGGCGTGATGATGCAGTACTTCCACTGGTACACCGCCGCCGACGGCAGACTTTGGACGAGGCTGGCCGAAGAGGCGGAGGCCCTCGCCGAGGTGGGCGTTACCGGCGTATGGCTGCCGCCGGCGTACAAAGGCGCAGCCGGCGGATACGACACCGGCTACGGAGTGTACGACCTCTTCGATCTCGGCGAGTTCGATCAAAAGGGCTCGGTCCGCACAAAGTACGGCACGCGCGAGGAGTATCTGCGCGCTATCCGGTGCGCGCAGGAGGCGGGCGTGCAGGTGTACGCCGATATCGTGTTCAACCACCGCATGGGCGCCGACCGGCAGGAGGAGTTTCGCGCCACACCGTACAACCCCGCCGACCGAACCGAGCCGATTGGGCCGCTTCAAACCATCAAGGCCTGGACGCGGTTCACCTTTCCGGGGCGCAAGGGTGCACACTCCACGCTGCAGTGGCACTGGTGGCACTTCAACGCCGCCGACTACAACGCATTCGATCACGATACAGACGCGGTGTACCTGTTTGAGGGCAAGGCGTTCGACGAGGCTGTCGACCCCGAGAGAGGAAACTTCGATTATCTCATGGGGTGCAACCTCGACCTCAACAACCCCGATGTGCAGACCGAGCTGTTCTACTGGGGCGAGTGGCTGCTCGACACCACCGGCGTAGACGGCTTTCGCTTCGATGCGGTGAAGCATGTAAAGGCCGGCTTCTTTCTCGATTGGCTGCGGCACGTTCGCCGGCACGCGGGGCGCGACCTGTTTGCGGTGGGTGAGTACTGGTCGGGCAAGAGCGAGTTACTCGAGCAGTTCATCGAGGCCACCGAAGGCAACCTCATGCTGTTCGACGTCTCGCTGCACTACAACTTCGCGGCCGCGGGCAACCGGGAACACGAGTTCGACCTTCGAACTATCTTCGACGATACGCTGGTTGCAACCTACCCTACCCTCGCGGTGACGATCGTGAGCAATCACGACTCGCAGCCGCTGCAGGCGCTCGAATCGGTAGTGGAGGCCTGGTTCAAGCCGTTGGCCTACGCGCTCATCTTGCTGCGTCGCGACGGCTACCCCTGCGTGTTCGCCGCCGATTACTACGGCGCGCATTACACCGATACCGGCGGCGACGGCGAGGAGTACGAGATCTGGATGGAGAGCCACAAGTGGCTGATCGACAAGTTCCTCTACGCTCGGCGCGCCTACGCCTACGGTGAGCAGTACGACTACCTCGACCACCCCAACTGCATCGGCTGGACCCGGCTCGGCACCGACTCCGCCCCGGGCGGCATGGCGGTTGTACTGAGTAACGCCGAAGCGGCCGAGAAGGCGATGCAGACCGGCTCGCCCAACGCGCGCTACATCGACCTCACCGAGCATGTGAGCGGGTCGGTGACCACCGACGAACACGGCTGGGGAAGCTTCGCCTGCAACGCCGCCTCGGTCTCGGTCTGGATCCCGGCGCCTGAGTGACCCGGGCACCTATATAGGGCGCGTATGTGAGCCCGCCGCGTATGAGAGCCGGGCGCCCGTGTGCCTTCTGCCCCTGCCTTACCCTCGCCTTACCCTCGCCTTACCCTCGCAACCCAGTCGCCACGAGGCGGGCATTTCCGCTATAGTGCTTCCGTGTTTAACTGGAGCAATACCGAGCTGTTCATCTCGCGGTGGCTCGAGAGCTGGGGCCTTTCGGGGCCGGCGGCGCTTGCGGTAGAGCGTGTTGCGGTAATTGCCGCGGTCCTGGCGGTGGCGTGGGTTGCGAACTTCGTCGTCCGGCGCTTGGTGGTACGCGCGCTGCACCGGCTCGCGATGCGTTCTCGTGTTACCTGGGACAACAAGATCGTCGAGCGCGGGGTGCTGGTGCACCTCTCGCGCGTGGTGCCGGGCTTGGTGCTGTATCTCAGCGCGCCGCTGATAGCCCCCGAGATCCCGTGGATTGTTCTCGCGATTCGACGCGCAGCCGAGGTCTGGATGATTCTGGTAATCGCGCTCGCGGCCGATGCAGGGCTGAACGTCGCGGGCGACCTCTACCGTGAAAACCACGAGTTTGCGCGCCAACGCCCGATCAAGGGCATCCTACAGCTCGCGAAGGTCGTACTGTTTCTCGTTGCCGCGGTTTTGGCCCTCACCACCATCATAGACCAGTCGCCGCTCGGGATCCTGAGCGGTCTCGGTGCAATGAGCGCGGTGCTGCTGCTCGTGTTCCGTGATCCCATTCTTGGGTTTGTCTCGGGCATTCAGCTCTCGGCCAACAACATGGTGCAGATCGGCGACTGGATCGAGATGCAGAAGTACGAGGCCGACGGCGAGGTCATCGACATGACCCTGCAGACGATCAAGGTGCAGAACTGGGACAAAACCATCACCACGATCCCGATCTACGCGCTGGTCTCGGACAGCTTCCGCAACTGGCGAGGCATGACCGAGAGCGGCGGCAGACGCATCAAGCGCGCGATCAACATAGATATGCGCTCGGTGAGATTTCTCGACGACGAGATGTTCGAGCGCTTTCGCCGCTTCTCACGCATCCGTGACTACCTCGACGAGCGCAAGGAACAGATCGAGCGCTACAACGCCGAACACAACATCGACCTCTCCGACTCGGTGAGCGGTCGCCGGATGACCAACCTCGGGACGTTTCGCGCCTACGTAAGCGCGTATCTCGAACAACACCCCCAAATTCGAAAGGACATGACGTTCCTGGTGCGGCAGCTTCCGCCCGGGCCCACCGGCATCCCGATCGAGATCTTCGTGTTTAGCGCCGACCAACGTTGGCCGGTCTACGAGGCAATTCAGGCCGACATCTTCGACCATCTCTTGGGCGTGATTCCGGAGTTCGATCTGCGCGTCTACCAGGAACCGAGCGGCTCCGACCTCGCCCGCGTTGCCGAAGCCCTCGAGCAACGCAGCGCTGAACGCGGATCCGGCGCCGGCGCTTCGCCCGGGCATTCGCCGGATTAGCACAGGGTGGCTACATCTCTACATGCGCCGCTACACCGGAAAAGAAATGATTCTCAGGATATTCGTACACCACTTCGCTTGAGTACATAGGAATGCCATAACTGTCTTCGGAGCCGAGAACCATAAAACCGCCGTTGAGCGTTACGGTCACGCGGTCGCTCGCGGCGAATGCGAGCTCGGCCACGCCGCCGAGATACTGCACAGTGCCCTCACGGCTGAAGCGACTGTCCTCACCGCTAATCACGGTGCCGTCTTCCAGTTCGTTTTCTATATTCCAGAGCTCGTAATCAATGGTGGTGTAGCGAATGCCGGGTCGGATCGAAAAACGGCGAGTCCGAAAGAAGCGGTAGCCGAGTTCGAGCGAGAACGCGCGGTTGAACCGTGGCTCGGCCGTAAACCGCTCTTCCTCCACGCCGTCGAATGAGGCGGGTTCGTCGTAAAACTCGTACTGCCGCCGATCGCCGGCAATACCTCCCGCGGTAAGAGGACTCGAGGCTTGCAGCCCAAACTCAAGCCCGAAAGGAAAGCGAAGCGTAAACGGAAAGACGGCCTGCACCCCGAGCATATCCTGCGCCCCGCCGAGGACCTCCAGTCCAAAGCCGGTGGCCATACGCGGCGCGTAACGGTTTCCATCCTGCCGCGCATTGCGCCCCAATCCAAAGCCGGAGTAGCTTAGCCACTCGCCGGCGGGCGCGTCTTCGGCGAGCATGCGCGCCGGAGTACCTCCAAGGCGGATCAAAGCGCCGAGCTCGGTTCGCAGCCGCGGCGGCGCCTGTGCATACCCGTCTACCGTAATCTCATCACCAAATCCGAACGCGTAGTCGCCACCGCCCAACGGGCCGGCGACATCCAGCGCCGCTCTGGAAAACACAACCGCCGAGGTGCCGGGAACCGAGTACTCCAGGTTCACCTCAGGCCCCCGATAGAGCACCATCGTGTTCGAAGAAAACGTCCCGGCATCACTTTCTAGTTGCACATCTTCAACGGTGAACCCTTGCCGATAAGCGGGCTTTACAAACCAGCGGTCACTGAGCGCTAAGCGACGCCCGAGGGCAAGATCCGAGGTGAACCACCGATTCAGCACGAAGGTCCCCTCGGTGTCGTCCGGCACCGAATCTTGATCCGCCGACAGTACTTGTGTTGACCGTTGTGCCGGCGTGTTCAACGCTGTCACCGAGAGTCGCGCGGCCATACCTGTACCACGCGCATACTCGAGCCCCAGATGATACTCCGGTAAGCGAAGCAACCCTTCGCTGAAGCCGGGGGCCACGGCGTGAGAAAACCCCAGCCCAGGAACCAGCGACAGCCCCCAGGGCCGTCGCTCCGCCTCCGGGTACGCAACGTAGCGCCGGGGCTCGGGCCGCAACGGTTCAGCGCGCTCTTCGTCGCCGCCCCAGCTGTAGCCGAGCCCAAGCGCCCAGGTAAGCGCATAGCTACGCGTGATGGTTTGGCTCACCTCAAACGGCCCGGCACCCCCCTCGCCCTCCAGCGTCTGTTCGTACTCCGACTCAAACGGTAGAAAGCCCAGGAGGCCTACCGACCCCGATGCGGTGAGCCGGCGCCAGTGAAGCTCCGCCGTAACCTCGGGCCCCAGCGAGCCCACCCAAAATGTGTCTCCATACTCGTAGTCCGAGTCGAACAACGCACCGTCCGGATTGGCTGTGGCCAACCGCGTTCCGTCCACCTCGGTGAATGCGAGGCGCGCCTCGCGTTCTAGTCCGGCACGCAAGCCCGGGATAACGGTAAGATTGCGAAACGGTCGATACCTTCTGCCGTAGCCGAGATACAGCCTCTGTATCTCGTACGGCTCAAACGAAATGCTACCTTCACCCTCGGTCTCGTCAAAGCGGTATGGGTCGCCGTTCGCGCCTTCGTCGGGTTCGACGATCTCGCCGATCGAAGACTCGTAACCGAGCGTTACGCTGTGTCGCTCGCCCCAGTCCATTCGAGCACGCAGGCCGAGCACACCGGGGGAGGACGGCCAGTCTCCGGGCCGTGTTTCTCGTCCGCTGTAAAACGAAACCGAGTACAAGCGCTGTCCAAGGCGCTCGTGCCGGTGCCATGGGTAGACACGCTCTGCAAGCTCGGTTGCTGCGGTGGGGTCCGGGAAGAACGGTCGAGGGTCAAGCATGCCGGCGCGCCTCGCGCCCCGTCCGGCCGTTATGGGTTGCGCCGCTCCACCCCTCAACCCAAGAAGCTCGGCAGACTCGCCCAAAGCCGAAACTACCGCGGCAGGGTCGGCCTCGCCGGCGCCATCCGGCAACGCTCCCGGCCGCCCGACTACGCGCGCCATCATCGTCGCACGCTCATCGTAGCTTAGCCCCGCATGCAACATAGACTGAACGATCCCAACCGCTTCACCGGCAGGATCGGCCTCGAACCAACGCTCCTCGGTGTGCTCCGAAAGCTCACCGCGGCTGTGCGCATCGAGCAGCTCGCTCTCGATCTCGGTGAGCCCACGTCGCTCCGCGGCCGAGAGCGCCGGCAGGTAAAACCCTACTTCCGTACGCTCGCCCTCGCGCACCGAAACTTCCTGATCGAACACCACCAACTCGGATTGCTCGTTTCGTTCGAGCACCACGCGCACGCGATGCTCTCCGGTGAGCACCGGGTCTATCTCGCGGGGGGCATCAGATACCAGGCTTTCGCCGAGCTCCACACGATAGCCGAGGTTATAGCCGGCGGGTCGTAGCGCAATAGAGCCGAAGGCCACCGCTTCGCCGAGAACCTCGGCAGCTACCTCGGCTGTCAACTCGTCCGCAACCGAGAAGATATCTATCAATGCGTCTGCGTCGCGCTCGAGCTCCAACACCACCGCGTCTTCCACGAAATCGTAGACCGAGAACGATAGGCGGTACCCGCTCGGGTCGCGCGCCTCGATACCGCCGAACACCACCAAACCGAGCGCTTGGGCTTCCGCGGCTGAGCGAGCTCCTTCGCGATCGGGAGCCGAATCGCGCTCCAGCGCCTCCACTCGATAGCCCGGCAACAACCCCAACACCACCTCGAGCGTTTGCTCTACCGTACGCGCAATCGGGGGCAACCGGGGGTCCTGCTCATCGTAGGCAAGCGGAATAATCGCGGTATCCACCTCACCCGCAGCAAGGGTCGAGGCCACGCCGAAGAAGAGGGCTGCAACCATGAGCGCCCGAACACACCGGCGACAACACCGCTTACAGCGTCGCCCGCGAGCTACCGCATCAAACAAACTCATAGGTGATACTGTAGAACGAGTTTCGCGCACAATCAACGCCGAACGGGGCCGCTACGCGAATTACTGCCGACTGACCTGCTCAAGCTCGCGCCGCCGGCGCCAATCGTACCTAATCGTACCTAATCGTACCAATTGGCGCTCGGCTTTGCGGGTGCTATACTTATCGCCGACGAACAGGCGACACACATTATGGCGCTCGAGTACTTCGACCTCCGCAACATGCGAAAGAATCACCCCGCATGGCGACTGATGACCGCCGACAACGCGCCGCTGGTCGCGGCGTTTCTCGACAGCGCGTTTCGCGAGCACAACCGCCGCCACATGAGCGAGTCGGATCTCACGATGCTGCTCGAGGACTACCTCTACCAGCTGCGCGAGAGCGAAGGAGCCGAGAGTTTTCCGCGCGGCGCGTCGGAATACCTCGACGAATGGGCGCGAAACGATCGCGGCTGGCTGCGTAAGTTCTATCCCCAGGGCTCCGACGAGGCGCACTACGATCTCACCCCTGCAACCGAGACCGCGCTGCAATGGCTCGAGGGTCTGTTCGAGCGCGGATTCGTCGGCACCGAGAGCCGCCTCTACACCGCAATCCAGCTACTACGCGAGATCGCTACCGGCGTTGAGCAGGACCGCGAGGTCAGGATCGCCGAGCTGCGCCGACGCAAACAAGGCCTCGACGACGAGATCGCCGCGATAGAGGCCGGCGAGGTTCCGCTGCTCGACGCACGGGCGCTCAAGGAGCGCTTTCAGCAGTTCAGCCGAACCGCGCGTGAGCTCCTGAGCGACTTCCGCGCGGTGGAGCACAGCTTTCGCGAGCTCGATCGCAACCTGCGCGAGCAGATCGCGCAGGCTACCGGTGAGAAGAGCGAGATGCTCGAGCACATCTTCGGCGAGCACGATGCAATCACCGAGTCCGAGCAGGGCCGCAGTTTTCGCGCGTTCTGGGACTTCTTGATGTCGCCCTCGGGTCAGGAGGAGCTCACCACATTACTCGACAGCGTGTATCAGATCGACGATCTCGGCGACGCGCTCGAGGACGAGCGGCTGCGGCGCATCCATTTCGACTGGATGACCGCCGGGGAGCAGACGCAGCGTACCGTGGCACGGCTCTCGCAGCAGCTTCGCAGCTACCTCGACGACAAGTCCTACTACGAAAACCGGCGCATCACCGAGCTGCTGTCGGGCATCGAGAAACGCGCGCTCGAGCTGCGCGACTCGGCGCCGCGCGGTACCTTCATCGAGATAGACGACAGCCGCCCGCAGGTGAATCTTCCGCTCGAGCGGCCTCTGTTTTCTCCGCCGCTTGAAACCGAGATCGCGTCGCTCGTTGAAGCTGCTGAGACCGACTCAATAGACACCTCGGCCCTGTTCAAGGGGATTGTAGTGGACAGAGCGCGCCTAACCGAAAACATCGAGGCGGCGCTCACGGGGCGCACGCAGATCACGCTGCAGGGGCTTCTCGCGCAGTACCCGCTGCGCGAGGGCCTCGCCGAGCTCGTGGCCTACCTCTCGCTCGCGGCCGAGAGCTCACGCGCGCAGTTCCAAGAAGAAGTTATCGATCTTCTCGAGTGGGAGGATCACCGCGGGATCCTGAGGCGCGCCCGCACCCCGCGGGTAATTTTTGCACGGAGACGAAATGATGACTGAGTTCGAGACCGGCGCCAACCGCAGCGGCGACACCCGCGCCGGCGGCAACCCGGAAGATCCCGGCCGCGACAACCGCGCCGGCGATTCGGCCGGCGCCCGGGGGCCGGACGAGTTCTCGGTTGTGCTTGTCGCGCTGTTCAAGGGCGTGGTGTACCGCGACGAGGACGCCGCGAAGTGGCAGTTGCTGCAGCGCCATGAGGGCCGCGTGCAGGACTACGTCAGCCTGCTCGGCCTCACGCTACAGATTTACGAAGATGAGGGGTTCGCGTTTCTGAGCAACCGCGAAGACGAAAACGGTGAGACCGAGCTGCCGCGCCTCGTTACCCGGCGCCCGCTCTCGTACCCGGTGAGTCTTACACTTGCGCTGCTGCGCCGCCGCATGGCCGAGCACGACTCCTTCAGCGGCGAGGAGCGCATCGTGCTCGAGGTAGACGAGGTCGTCGAGATGACGCGCACCTTCCTCCCCGCCGGAAGCAACGAAGCAAAGATCGTGGACCAAATCAACAGCGCGTTACGGCGCATCAGCGAACTCGGGTTCATCCGCTTCTTGAGATGCGACAACAGCAGAATCGAGCTGAAGCGCATCCTCAAGGCCTTCGTCGACGCCCAGTGGCTCGCCGAGTTCGACCGGCGGCTCGCGGAGTACGCCGAGTACGCCGCCGGCGCCTACCCCGCCGAACGCGGCGAGGACGCCGAGCACGGCAAGGACGAATGATGTTGAACGAGGGATTTCTTGAGTTCGCCGACAGCGACGCCATGACCGGCTTTCGACTCAAGCGCATAGAGCTCTACAACTGGGGGACCTTTCAC